>JACPQR010000204.1 GCA_016190375.1 Deltaproteobacteria bacterium | reverse complement strand
TCACGGGCGAGGGCTCATCGCTCGTGACGACCGCGAGCTGGGACGCGGGTCTTGGGGTCATCACCGAGCTTCGCGACTACAACGGCCAGGCGACGACCATCGAGTACGACGGTCTCTCGCGCGTCACCTCGATCGTGCGCCCCGGCTGCGACGAGGCTGCGGTCCGCTACGAGTACCTGCTCGGAGCCGACACGGGCCGTGCGATCAACGAGGTCATCACCCGGTCGAACGAGGAATGCGGGGACGGCGAGCCGGAGGACGTCGCCAGCTCGCTCGAGAGCCACGCGTACGTCGATGGCCTGGGCCGACTTCCGTTGTCGTGCCTGTTCGTCGTGCTGCTCGGGGCCTTGGTCCGACCTCCGAGCCCGCCTCGTTCGCGCGCTACGGCGTCGGTGCCGAGAATCGCATGAACGTGTGCCGTCCGACGAGCGCCGGAAGCCAGCGCCCGAGAGGTTGCTGGAAGACGAGGACGAGCTTCGTCCAAAGCACGGAAGCGGAGAGGCTGAAGCGAGGGATCTCGCGAAAGCCGAAGCGTGCGAAGTACTCGGGTTTGGCGGTGGCGAGCCAAAGGAAGAGGCGATCTCGATCGCTCGCCTTAGCGAGCGCGCGATCGACGCACGCCTTCATGAGGGCGTGGCCGAGGCCGAGTCCTTGCGACTCGGGGGCGACGGCCACGGCCAGGATCTCCGCGTTGTCCGTCATGTGCCAGTGCAGGGCCGCGCAGCCATGAATCGTGCCCTCGTCGTCGACGGCCAAGACGAAATCGGCCAGCGTCCGCCGCACCTGGCGCGGTGGCTGCTGAAAGAGAGAGGCCTCGCTTCGATTCGCGTCGAGCACCGCCACGATCGCACCGACGTCGGCGTCGATGGCCTCGCGGATCTCCATGGTCGGGTTCTTCATGTCTCGGAGCTCGCCGCTTCGTGCCGATACGTCGCTTGGCCAGGTGACGTCCGGGCGACGGAATGCGGCCACGAGTCGGGAGGACATCCGGATGAATAACACCCCGCCCCCTCGAGCCGCCAGCGGGCTGCAGCTTCACGCGCCCTGCGAGCAACTGGACGCGGCACGAGCCTCCGTCGGCGGAGCCAGTGGCAGCGAGGGGGAGCGACCCTGCGGCAGTATCAGTCCGATGGCTCGACCCGCTACGTCGGGATCCGCGGAGAGGCTCAGGACGAGCCTGCCGTTGCGCTCCGTGTAGCGGGGCCTGGCCGAGGGGATGGCGAGGCTCAGGTATCTGGCTCCGTCTCGCATCGTGAGGCCGCGGTGGCAGAGGGCGCGGAGCATGCCCTCGACCTCGGCGAGCGAGGCGCCGGTCGTCTCGGCCGCCGTCGCGGCCGTACGAGCGTGGTCGCTGCAAGCCAGGTAGAGACGACCCGCGAGCCCTTCGAGCGTATGTGCGGCGGGCTTGTCGGGTTCGCGCGCGTCCTCGACGACGACGAAGCCCGGGTATGCCCGGTACTCCATGCGCGGACGCCGGTCGCGCTGCCACGCGGCGCGCCAGGCTTCGATGCGCACCTTGGTCCGGTCGTAGGTGGAGTCGGGGAGCCGGTCCTCGAAGGCGTGGTCGAAGAAGTAGGCGACCTTCTCCAGATCGACCCCCCGCGGGTAGACGCGGGAGTAGGCCGGAGCGGGCCGCACGAGCGTGGCTCCGAACCTCGAACGGTCGGCGAAGACGGGGCTGAAGCGCGCCATCCAGAACCGGCCGTTGCCGCCGGGCGGCTCGAGGTGACGGAGCAGAGGGATGAGCGCGGCTTGCTCGCGGTAGTCGTCCTCGGTCTCGCCCGGAAACCCCCAGAGAACGTTCCACGCCACCTCCAGCCCGAAGTAGCGCGCCCAGCGGAGAGTGTTCACGTTCTGGCTCGGCGTGACGCCCTTCTGCATGAGCTCGAGGACGTGGGCGCTCAGCGACTCGATGCCCGGCTGCAGGCAGATCGCGCCGGCGTCCCTGAGGAGCCCGATCTGAACGCGGCTCAGGTTGGCCTTCACCTCCACGGACAGCGATGCCCCGTGACTCTCGGCGGCGAGCCGCGGCAAGAGATCGCGAAAATACGACATATCGAGGATGCTGTCGACGACCTCCAGATGCACGCCCGCGTGCAGGGAGGCGAGCGCCCGGACCTCGCTGGCGACGCGCGCCGGGGACTTCGAGCGATACCTGAGCTGATGGACGTTCTGGCCGCAGAAGGTGCATGGATGCTTCTGTCCCCACCAGCATCCGCGCGAGCTCTCGAAGGGGACCCGGACGGCGCGGTCGTCGCGCAGGAGCCCGAGGCGGCGGGAGCGCTCGAAGTACTCCGCGTAGTCGGGCACTGGAAGGTCGTCGAGGCGGGTCGGCGGGCGCCGGCGAAGCGGCGTCACGGCTCCGCCGCGCCGCAGGACGACGCCGGCCACGTCCGCCGGATCGCGTCCTTCACGGAGCGCATCGAGGAGCTCCGGGAAGGCGGTGTCCCCCTCACCCACCACCGCCAGGTCGATGCAATCGATGGTGCGAACGAGCTCCCGGCCCATCTCCGCCTCGAAGTTCACTCCGCCGAAGACGGTCACCACGGAGGGATGGCGGCGCTTGATGGCCGCCGCGAGGGCGAACGATGCGGCGTTCTGCTGGAACGTCGAGGTGAAGCCGACGACGCGGAAGTCCGCCCACGGGACCTCGCGCGCGAGCCGGTCGACGAAGGCAGGAACGACCTCGTGCCTGATCTGCCGGAGCTTCTCCCTCGTGACGCCGACGAACCCGAGTCGGCGGTCGTCGTGCTCGCTCGCGAGCTCGAGGAAGCTGTCCTGCTCGTCGGGTGCAAGGGCCCCGAAGGCCGCCCGCGCAAAGAGCCAGTCGCCGAGGAGATGAGCCCGCGCGAGGCTGATCGCGGAGAAGACGTCCGGCCCGATCTCCGCGGCGAAATCCAGATTGAAATGGAAGGAGGTCGCCGGGTACCCGTGCGCCGCCGCGATGGCCTCGAGGAGCGCCACCTGGATGGACGGCGTCTCCCAGCGGGAGAACGGCATCGCGACGAGGGCGACCGGGAACCCGGCCCGGAAACTCGGAGCTGTGCTCGCTGGGCTCACGGCGACCTCCACCTCCACCGCTGTCGCTACTGCTTGATCTGACCGGTCTGGCCCGCCCTGATCATCAGGTCCCCGCCGGTGGCCCGGATCATCAGGTCCCCGCCGGTGGCCCTGATCTGCGCCTCACCGCCAGGGTCTGCGACGGCCCTGAGCGCGTGCGCATCCGTCGCCACCCCACCGGCGACGCCGTCGAGCTCGGCGTCCGAGAGGGACCGGCTCTCCGAGATGAGCTCGGCCTCGGTGTAGTCGTGGCCCGCGGCGGCGGCCTTTGCCCGGAACTCGCTGATGGTCATCGTCTCCGTGATGCCGACCTGCTTGCGGAAGGCGCCGTCCTCGGCGACCTTCGTCATGAACTCCCGAACGGTCAGGCTTGCCATCGTAGTCTCCTGGTCTGCCGGGCCGCGGTGGCCCGATGCCATCGCTCGCCGCGGCCGGTTATTGGTCCAGGCCCGAGCATGACCCGTGCCGGCCGTTTTCCGCAACGATCGGCGCCGCGGCCTGCGCGGGGACCTTCTCGAACCGCCGCGGGCCTTCTCATGTGAGAAAACCGCTGCTCACTTGGCGCGGGTGGGGGGAGCGGGTCAGAGAGCTTCGCGCGTCAAGCGTCGCCCCGAGGCCCGGCGAGCCTCGCGAGGACGTTGACGACCGCGGAGTACGCGAAGAAGCCGCCCCAGACGACGCCGATCACGACGAGATCCCAGAGCATGATCCGGCCGAACAGCTCGAAGAGGGCGGGCGAGTCGTTCATGCGCGCGACGATCCAGCCGACGAAGCAGACGACCAGGGTCAGTACTGCCGCGCCCGACACGACGTAGACCCACTTCATCGGCGAGCCATCTCCACCATGTGGCCGAGCTCCGGCAAGACGAGCTTGGAGAGCGCCAGCCTGACCGCGTCGGGCGAGCCGGGCAGCGCGATGAGGATCTTGCCGCGCAGGGCGCCTGCGGTCGCGCGCGATAGCATGGCGGCCGGTCCGACCTCGGCGTAGGAGAGGAAGCGGAACAGCTCCCCGAAGCCATCCAGCCGCTTCTCGAGGAGCCCCTCGATCGCCTCGTAGGTCGAGTCCCGGGAGGTGATGCCGGTCCCGCCCGTGGTCAGGATCGCGTCGATCCGCGGATCCTCGGCGAGCTCGCGGACGCGGGCCCGGACGTCGTCGGGCTCGTCGCGCAGGATCTGGCGCACGACCACCTCGTGCCCGGCGCCGGGCAGCTCGCTCGAGAGGAGCGCCCCGCCCGTGTCGGTCTCGATCGACCGCGTGTCCGAGATCGTCAGGACCGCACAGCGCACGTGCCTCGGAGCGGCGGCGCGGTGCTCGTGGTGGGCCGACATGGTCCGGCAGTCTAGCAGCCTTGCCGCCGGTGTGCCCCAGGGCCCCGACTCGTGGCATAGTCGGGGAGCATGACGGGACCATTGCAGCGAATCCGCGACGAGATCGTGCGAAGACTCCTCGGCTTCTCCCCCTTCGAGATGGAGGACGACATGCGCCGCCTGCAGCGGCTCGTCGAGCGCCTGCGCGAGGAGCACGCCCGCGAGGTCGAGCGCCTGCGCGCCGAGGTCCGACGCCTGAAGGGCGAGCCTCACGCCGCCGGTGACAACGGCGACGGCAGGACGCACCTGCCGGTCGCGTGACGGCTGCGGTGGCTCTCGAGGCGTCGCCGCCGCCGGTCAGAGGACAACGAGCGAACGAAGGCCGATGGGTGCAGATCCCAGCTTACAATCAACAGGTTAACGCATCCGTTTCGCCTCACGCGTAGTCGTCGACGTCGACGTTGACGTTGACGTTGACGTTGACGGCGACGACGACTTGGACGTGGGCGTAGGTCTCGTTGACCGCCTCAGATCATCTTCGTCAGCATGGCCACAACGCCCTCGAGCAACTGGATGCGCTGTTCGTGGCGCTGCTGCGCGGTCAGTTCTCTCAACCTCAGCACGTCTAGCGAGGCCGCGCACTCCATCGCCTCGCCCCGTGCGATCTTGCAGTGCTTCGCGCCGTCTGCGCCGGACTAGCGACCAGCCCCTTCGGCGATGTTCCGCACGACCGACTCCGGCGCCCGGTTGATCGCCTCGCTCGGCATGACCCCGAGGAAGCTCTTCGACGACCTCGGTGGCCAGCGCCAGGAGCTCGATCGCGCGTTGATACACATCGAGGCGCTGAAAGCTGAGCATGCCCGCGTCGTCGGCGCTTGGAGGGCGTAGTTGCGTCCGATCCCCATCGACGAGCGGGCGTCCACGTCCAAGTCGTCGTCGCCGTCAACGTCAACGTCAACGCCAACGCCAACGCCAACGCCAACGATCAAGCCAGCTCCGGTCGTGTGTTCACCAATCGCGATCATCCCCCGTCGGGGACTCCGCGGCGTCGTCAGCAGCGGAACCAGCCCGCACCCATCCGTCTCACCCGCGAATCCCAGCATTTGCGGGGTCCCGATGCCTGCAAACCTGGACCTGCACCCAAGGCCGATTCACTCGGTCGTGGTGAGCGATCATGCCGAGCGCCACCTCCCGCTGGCGTGACGCTCAGTATCCGAGGAGGGTGTAGTCGCCGGTCGCGCAGCCGCCGCCGCAGAAACCCTCGACCGTGATGCGGTACGTCTCGCCGCCCGTGAAGGAGAATGACTCGATCCTCGAGTAGTAGTTGCCGCCCCAGAGGTCGACGTCGTCGTTCGAGGCGAGCTCCTGATCGGCTGCGTCGAGGATCCTCAGGATGGTGTCGCCGATGCTCGTCGCCTCGACCGCCCCGGGGACCGTCTCGATCGTGAGGACGGTGTCCTCCGAGGGCGCGTAGTCGTATGTGTCGACCTCGGCCTCGGCCTCGATCGTTCCCTCGTAGTACAGGGCGAAGTCCTCGACCGACGCGGTGAGCGTGTACGGGTAGTCGCCGCCGCCTGCGACGCGCCCGTCCTGCCAGTCGTCGGAGACGACGACGTAGTAGGTGCCGGTATTGCTGATGGGGACCGAGATCCGGGTGCCCACCGTCTCCCAGCGCGCGGTGACGCCGTCGGCGAGGTCCATGATCTCGATGTGCGGCCGGTCGAAGACGTCGGGTTCGCCCGCGACGAGGTCGAGCACGAGACGGCCGGGCTGGGCGACCTCGACCGCGTACGCGTCGAAGCTGTTGTCCGCGGGGAGGTTGCCGACCGTCTCCTCGTCGAGCGTGAGACCCGGCGGCGTCGTCTCGTAGTAGGGGACCGGGAACGCCGTCCGGCCCGTTCGCGTCGTGACCACGAGCTCCACGTTCCCGTTCGAGAGGAACAGGTCGAGCCGGATGACGAAGTAGACGAGCTGCGAGTCGATCACGGTGGGCGCCGTGGCCGCGAAGCCGGGGGCCGGGTTGCAGGCGCCGCCCTCGCCCGGGTCGTCGGCGTCGCAGATCTCCACCGTCGTGAACTGGTCGAAGACGGGCTCGGCTGCCCGGATCGCCACGGCGGCCCACGCACCGGCGTCCAGCGAGACGAGGTTGATGGTCATCGGCGCTTCCATCGCGCCGACCTGGAGGCCCGCCGCCAGCGCAACCTCCGCGTCGCCGGTCGACACCGTGACGTCGCGCGGACCCGCCGCGGCCTGGGCGGCGCTCGTCGCGACGATGGAGATCCAGGTTGCGCTGCCGGCGTTCACGGCGTTCACGGTCACGTCGTCGCCGAGGTCGACGGTCGTCGTCTCGTTCCAGGCCGTGTGTTCTCCGAGGATCGTCAGCGTCGCCGTCTCGCCGGCGGCAATCCGGGAAGGCATCATCGCCACGATCGAAGCAACCGTCCCCGGGGCGTCCGCGCCATCCGTGCCCGGGTCGCCAACGAGGCCATCGTCCCCCGTGGGACCGGGGTCGCCCTCGCGCCCCTGCGCGCCCTTGCGCCCGTCCTTGCAGCCGAGGGCGAGCGACGCCGCCGCGAGGAGGAGAAGCGGATGAAGATGTCTCTTCATGGTCCGGCCTCCTTCAGCGCGTCACGGTGAGGGTGTAGTCGCCCGTCCCGCAGATCATCCCGCCACCGAAGAAATCGATGTAGCAGGGCCCCTCCACCGCGATGTAGTAGGTCGCGCCGCCGGTGAGCGCCTGGTCCGCCAGGTTCTCGTCGCCGGAGTCCCAGTTGTCGTCGACTCCGGCGATCTCGACGAAGGCCGCGTCGTACAGGGTCAGGGCGGAGTCCGTGAGCGCCGTGATCTCCTCGCCGTCGGTGACGTCGAAGGTCACGGTCGAATCGGCCGAAGGCGTGAGTCGGTAGATGTCGATCTGCTGTGCGAGGATCGTGCCGGCGACCGTCGCGGTGTCGTCGTCCTCGAGGTCGGACGTGAGGTCCGGGAACTCGGATCCGGAGAGCTGGATCCCGTAGCTGTAGCCGTCGGCGCCTCCGCCGACGACGCCGTCGTTGAAGTCGTCCGAGACCACGACCGTGTAGACCCCTGCCTCGGTCGCGTTGATGGCCGCCAGGTTTCCCAGGACGTCGATCATCGGGTAGAGGCCGTCGACGAAGCCGCCGACCGGGCCGAAGATCTCGAGGTGTGGACGGAACGTGTCCGCGTCGCTCGGCGTGATCTGCACCGTGTAGCGGCCGACCTCGTCGACCGTGAACGAGTACGCGTCGAGGCCGTTCTCCTCCTCGATGTTGCCCGAGACGATGTCGTTCTCGGCGAGCTCCGCCGGGATGGTCGGGGTGATCGGGACCGTCAGGGCGTACCTCGAGCCGCCGACGTTGACGACGAAGTCCACGCTCCCGTCCTCGGCGAAGGCGTCCACCTGGACGATGAAGCTCAGGTGCTGCGAGTCATTGAGCTCGACCGAGTAGAAGAGCAGGTCCTCGGCGGCGATGCACGCGCCTTCCTCGTCGTAGCCGGAGCACACCTCGGCGCTCGTGAACTGATTGAAGACGCTGTCGCGAGCCGAGATCACCGCGTAGGCGAACTGCCCCGCGGCCAGCGAATCCACGCTGATCGAGAGCTCGGGCGCGAGCTCGATCACCACCAGTCCGTCCGGCAGCGTCAGGACCTGATCGCCGGTGGTCACGGTGATCTCTCGTCCGCCCACCTCCGCGTCCAGGGCGACCGTGGCGGTGACCGTGAGCCACTCGGGGCTTCCCGCGACCACGGCGTCCACGGTGAGGCCGCCGGCGAGATCCACGGTCGTCGTCTCGTCGAACGACGTGTCCTCGCCCAGGACCGTGATGGCCACGGTCTCGCCCTGCACCACGCTAGAGGGCATGACCGCGGAGATGGCCGCCACCGGCGGGTCCGAGTCCTGGCCGTCCTGCCCGGCCGGGCCGTCGTCTCCCTTTTCGCCGCGCTCGCCATCCGGGCCCTCGTCGCCCTTCTCGCCAGGTGCGCCGTCGGCGCCCGAGCACCCCCAGGCCGCGGTCAGAATCGCCAAGCAAAGAAAACGGATCTTCCTCACGTTCGCCTCCTCGCGCCCCACCCGAGCGCCTCGATGAGGCGACGATGATGACCCCGGCGCCGTCCCGCGGTCAACCCGACCGCGGGCGCGTGGAGGGACCGTAGATCTGCCCGCCGCCGGCCCTGAACTCCGCCGCCTTCTCCCTCAGGCCCCGCTCGAGGGCGGCCCGTTCGCCGAGACCGACGCGACCGGCGTAGTCGCGGACATCCTGCGTGATCCGCATCGCGCAGAACTGCGGGCCGCACATGGAGCAGAAGTGCGCCTGCTTCGCCTTCGCCTGCGGCAGCGTCGCGTCGTGATAGGCACGGGCGCGCTCGGGGTCGAGCCCGAGATCGAACTGGTCCTCCCAGCGGAACTCGAATCGCGCGCGGGAGATCGCGTCGTCCCTGGCCCGCGCGCCGGGATGTCCCTTGGCGAGGTCGGCGGCGTGGGCGGCGATCTTGTACGCGATCACTCCTTCCTTCACGTCGCTCCTGTCGGGGAGGCCCAGGTGCTCCTTCGGCGTCACGTAGCAGAGCATCGCGCAGCCGTACCATCCGATCATGGCGGCGCCGATCGCGCTCGTGATGTGGTCGTGACCCGGCGCGATGTCCGTCGTCAGCGGACCCAGCGTGTAGAACGGGGCCTCCTGACAGACCTCTAGCTGCCTGGTCATGTTCTCGTGGATGAGGTGCATCGGGACGTGGCCAGGCCCCTCGATCATCGTCTGCACGTCGTGCGCCCAGGCGATCTTCGTCAGCTCCCCGAGCGTGTCGAGCTCGGCGAACTGCGCCGCGTCGTTGGCGTCCGCGATGGACCCGGGTCGCAGTCCATCACCGAGGCTGAAGGCGACGTCGTACGCCTTCATGATCTCGCAGATCTCCTCGAACCGCGTGTACAGGAAGCTCTCCTCGTGGTGCGCGAGGCACCACTTGGCCATGATCGATCCGCCCCTGGACACGATGCCCGTGACGCGCCGCGCCGTCAGGGGGATGTGGCGCAAGAGCACGCCAGCGTGGATCGTGAAGTAGTCGACGCCCTGCTCGGCCTGCTCGATCAGCGTGTCGCGGAAGAGCTCCCACCCGAGCTCCTCGGCCTGGCCATCGACCTTCTCGAGCGCCTGGTAGATCGGCACCGTGCCCACCGGGACCGGGCTGTTGCGGATGATCCACTCCCGAGTCTCGTGGATGTTCCGTCCGGTCGACAGGTCCATGACCGTGTCCGCGCCCCAGCGGATCGCCCAGACCATCTTCTCGACCTCCTCCTCGACGGAGGAGGCCATCGGCGAGTTGCCGATGTTCGCGTTGATCTTCACCAGGAACCGCCGGCCGATGATCATCGGCTCGACCTCCGGGTGGTTGACGTTCGCCGGGATGATCGCCCTTCCACGGGCGACCTCGTCGCGGACGAGCTCCGCATCGACCGACTCGCGGACCGCGATGAAGTGCATCTCCGGCGTCACGATGCCGCGGCGAGCGAGGTGCATCTGCGTGACGTTCCGTCCCGGCCGGCATCGAAGGATCGACCTCGAGGGACGAAATCTGAGGCCGTCCAGCCTCGGATCGGCCAACCGCAGCCGCCCGTACTCGGAGGAGGCCCCTGGCATGGGCTCGATGTCGCCGCGAGCCTCGATCCACGGCCCTCGCACCGGCGGCAGGCCCCGGCCGAGGTCGATGGTCGCGGCCTCGTCGGTGTAGGGACCGCTCGAGTCGTACACGAGGAGCGGAGGGTTGTGCGTCTCCACCCCGCCGTCCGTCGTCGGCCGCTGGCTGATCTCGCGGAACGGGACCCGGATGGCGATCTCGCCCGGCGCGCGAGAGTCGGACGGGCGAGAGGTCGTGCAGGGCACGTAAACCTTGCGGGAGGAGGGGAGGGGCCCTCTGGTGATCCCGCCGAGACGTGCGACATCGACTCCAGGCTCCTTGGTCATCATCCCTCCGCGGGCGAGCCAATAACGACGCGTCCGCCCGCTGTCAACGCCCGAGCGTGAGCCGCGTAGCCTACAGGATCATGAACAGCTTCGTGAGGAGGAAGTCGGCCATCAGGATGAAGATCGACGTGACCACGACCGTGCGGGTCGTCGAGTTCCCGACGCTCTCCGTCCCGCCGCTCGTGACGAGCCCGTAACGACAGCCGACGATCGCGATGATGTAGCCGAAGACGAAGCTCTTCCCGATCCCGCTCGTGAAGTCCTGGACCTTCATGGACTGCAGCGCCGTGGAGAGGAAGAACTCGGCGGTCACGCCCGACTCGGACTCCGCGACGAGGGCCGCTCCCGCGAAGGCGACGAGGTCGGAGACGACCGTGAGGAGCGGCAGGACCAGGATGGACGCGATGACCCGCGGCATCACGAGCTTCTTGATGGGGTCCGCTCCCAGCGCCCGGATGGCGTCGATCTGCTCGGTCACCGCCATCGAGCCGAGCTCCGCCGCCATCCCGGAGCCGATCCGCCCGCCGACCATCAGCGCGGTCAGGACCGGCCCGAGCTCGCGGGCGATGGAGATCCCGATCACGCGGCCCACGTACTCCTTTGCGCCGAACCGACCCAGACCCCACGCGAACTGCAGCGACATCACCATCCCGGTGAACGTCGCCGTGAGGATCGCGATCGTGAGCGACCTGAGCCCGAGCTCCTCCATCTGCGCGAGGATCTGGCGAAGCTCGAAGGGTCGCCTGAACAGAGATCGGAACGCCTGCGCGGTCAAGAGCGACGCGCTTCCGAGCGTGCCCATGAGCTCGCCGAACTCCCGACCGAGCCGGCCGAGCAGCTCCTGGGCGGGCCGGAGCGGGCCGGAGCTCACCTCTGTCTCCTCATGGGTGCGGCGAAGCCGCGAACGAAGGCCTCGTAGTCGCCGCGGGCCCTCTCGAACTCTCCGGGCGGGGCGACGTAACTGAAGTCGTACAGGCACTCGTCCTTCTTGAGGACGAACAGATCCAGCAGCATCGGGACTCCGTCGATCCTGGCCCGCACGATCGCGTGCATGGCCTCCCGGCCGTCCAGGGGGATCGCCTCCTCGGTCAAGAACTCCCGCTCCGTGAACCCGATGAGGAGCTGCATCAGGAGCTGGCGGAGAGGAGGGTCGTTGTCGCGGTCGCAGTCTCCGTTGATGGCGACCACACCCGCGACGGTGCGGCTGTGGAATGCGAGGTCGTTGCCCGCCACCTCGACCCGCCGCCAGTCGCCGCCCAGGTCGCCGATCCTGAACACGACGTCACCGTCGCGAAACACGCCTCTCGAGAACGTCGGTCCGGCGCCGCAGCCCGACAGGAGTACGAGGCAGAGAGCAACCCGGGACACGCTGAGCGTTTTCTAGCCCGCCCGGCGCCCCACTGTAAAGGAACGGAGCGCCGGGGTGCGTTGCACGGCCCTGGGTTTCGCTGGCCGTCGCCGTCGCCGTTGACGTGGACCTTGACGGCGACGTGGACGTGGACGTGGACGCTCCCCGGTTGACGCAGGGCTGGTCGCGTCAAACGAGTGGGCCGCCGCCGTCCACGTCGTCGTCGCCGTCAAGGTCCACGACCACGCCTGCGTCCACGCCTACGTCCACGTCTGGCGAAACCCCGGACCGTGCGCCGCAACCGCTCGACGGTCCGAATTGACACCTCGAGGGTCTTCCAACCTAGAATGGGGCGCTTTGGTGCGCAGCTCGACGTGGGTGGCGACGCTCCTGCGCGACGAGGGGCTGATCTCGGCCGACCAGCACGACAGCGCCATCCAGGCCATGCGGAGGCGCGGGATCCGGATCGAGGAGGCGCTCCTCGACATCCGGGCCATCGACGAGATCGCGCTCCTGAAGGTTCTGGCCGCGAAGTTCAAGACGCGGTTTGTCTCGACCGAGAAGCTATCGCAGCTCGACGTCGCTCAGCGCGTCCTGGACATGGTTCCGGTCAAGGTGGCCGACCGGGTCCAGGTCTTTCCGATCCTGTTCGACGACTCCGGCCTCGTGCTCTCGGTCGTGACCGCCGACCCCGACGACCTCGACATGTCGAAGCAGGTGGAGCTCGTCTCGGGGGCTCGCGAGGTCCGGACCTATCTCGCGAGGCCAGCCGGGATCAAGGCGGCGATCGCCAAGTGGTATCGCCGGAGCTACCACGCATTCGCGACCGTGGCGATCGCCGCGCCCGACGCGCTCGGGGACCTGTACGCGCGCGGCGTGATGGACGTCGACCGCCTCGGGGGCCCGCCCGCGGCCCCTGCCGAGTCGGACGGCCGCGAGGAGACGGGCGCGTTCTCCATCGTGACCCTGCCGGCGCGTCGCGAGCCGCCAACACCACCGCCCCCCACGCCCATCGCGATCAAGCTTCCGCCGCCGCGCCTCGGCGAGCGCGACTTCGTCGAGACCTTGAACGTGCTCCTCTCGCTCCTCGAGTCCTCGAGGGCCGAGCTGCGCGGCCATTCGCCGGCGGTGGCCCGGCTGTGCAGGCAGATGGCGGAGAGGATGGGGCTGCCCGCCGCCGAGGCCGAGGCGATCACGATGGCGGCGTACCTGCACGACCTCGGCAAGATGGGCGGCTATCACCTGACCGCACTCAACGTCGCCGAGTACGAAGGTCACAAGCTCGCCGCCCAGAAGTCCTTCTCGACGCCCGCGCGACTGTTCGAGACGATCCGCGTGCTCGACCCGTCCTTCTCGGCCGTCTCCTCGATGTACGAGCGCTTCGACGGCAGCGGGTTCCCCGCGAGGTTGGGTGGCAAGGACATCCCGCTCGGCGCTCGGATCCTGGCGATCTGCGACACCTACGCGGACCTCACGTCGAACCCGCGAAACCCGTTCCGCCGGGTGCTGCAGCCCAACGAAGCCCACGCCGCCCTGGCGAAGCACAATGGCACGGTCTTCGACGAGGACCTCATCGACCTCTTCCGTCACGCGGTCACCGGCGGCGACCTGCGGCAGAAGCTCCTCGCCGACAGGCCCGTGGTGCTGCTCGTCGAGCCGGACGCCGAGGACGCCACGGTGGTCGAGCTCCGGCTCATGTCGCACGGCTTCGAGGTCCAGGTCGTCCAGACCGCGGACCTCGCGCTGGCGGCGGCGGCCGGCGGGGACGTCGACTTCGTGATCAGCGAGGTCGAGCTCACGCCCTTCGACGGCTTCGAGCTCCTGAGGAGGCTGCACGCGGAGGAGCAGACCCGGAGCCTGCCGTTCTTCTTCGTCGCGCGCAGGTTCGACACGGCCGACGTCAACCGCGGCTTCGAGCTCGGCGCGACCGAGTACTTCCCGAAGCCCGCGGCGCCGGACGTCCTCGCCGCGAAGCTCCGCCGCGTCGGCGAGCAGCAGGCCAGCGCCGGCGCGAAGCGCGGCGTGGCCGGATCGCTCGCCGAGCTGGCGCTGCCGGATCTCGTGCAGGTCCTCGCCCAGAGCCGCAAGAGCGGGCGGCTCAGCATCCGTGGACCAGCCGGCTCGGGCGAGGTGCACTTCTCCGAAGGCGCGATCGTCAACGCATCCTCCGGCCGCCTGCAGGGCGAGGACGCGTTCTACGCGCTCCTGGAGATCCGCGAGGGTGACTTCTCGCTCGATCCGACCTTCGTGCCGAAGGACCGCGCGATCACCGGCAGCGCGGAGATGCTCCTGCTCGAAGGGCTCCGACGGATGGACGAGAAAGGCAAGGGGTAGGGAGCATCGCCGCTGGTTGCAGCGCGCACGAAACTGCAGTGCGCCGCCGACCGACATGAGGGAATGGAACAGGAAGGCGGGAAGGCGGGAAGGTTTGATGGTTGTTTCGCACTGGTGGTCGGCGCCTGCACGGAGGCTTGTCGAGTACTGGGGCCGGGCCTGCTCGAGTCGGCCTACGAGCAGTGCCTGGCGCCTGCACGCCGGCCTACTCACGAACTTCCACGCCGACAGGATGAAACGGGGCCTGCGGCGGCTCACGCTCGAGGTCCCCTTCTCGCCTTCCCGCCTTCCTGTGAATCCGCCGGAAAGCGCCTGCCAGCGGCGATGAGGGGCAGCTAGGGGCGTGTGACGCGCCTATGCCGAGAACACCGAGCGTGCGACCTCGCGGTAGACCTCCTCGAGGTCGAAGGGCTTTCGTATCCAGCCCGTCGGGGCCGAGGCAGTCGAGCCGACGTGGGTCGTGTCCGTTCCCGTGCGCCCCGACATGAAGTAGACGGGGAGCTTCGGCCGGAGCTGGCGCATCCGACCAAGGACCTCCAGCCCGTTCGTGCCCGGCAGCGTGTAGTCGAGGAGGACCACGCCGAATTCGGACGCCTCGAGCTTCGCGAGGGCGGAGGTGGGATCCGCCGCGGACTCGACCGTTGCGCCCCTGAGCTCGAGCGCGGTCGTGAGCAGGTCCCTGATGTCGGCCTCGTCGTCGATCACGAGCACGCGGACACGGAGGGGCCGCTCCGGCACGGTCGGCGTCGTGGCCGGCAGGGCGAGCGGCGGCGCGGTCGTCTCGGGCAGAAAGAGCGTGAACACCGCTCCGTGGCCGGGCGAGCCGCGCAGCCGGATGTCCCCGCCGTGCTCGAGCGCGATCCTCCGGCTGACAGCGAGGCCGAGCCCGGAGCCTCCGCCGACCTCGGCGCTGGACTTCGTGGAGACGAACGGCTCGAAGAGGCGACCGGCCACCGTGGGGTCGATCCCTCGCCCCGTGTCGGCCACGTCGACCTCGACCCCGCCCTCGACCGCGCGGACCGCGACCACGAGCTCGCCCCCGGACGGCATGGCCTGCATCGCATTGAGCATCAGGTTGACGAGGATCTGCTGGATTCGACCGCGGTCGACGAAGAGATCCGGCGTGGGCTCGAGCTCCCGCCGGACGCGGACCCCGACGTTGCGCAGCTCCCACGCGAGGAGCCTGAGCGCGTCGTCGACCACGTCCGACAGGCAGGTGGGCCGCCGCTCCGAGTCGTCACGGACCGAGTCGAGGAGGTCGCGAACGACTCGTCGCGCGCGCCGGGCGTTCGCCTCGATCGTGCAGAGCGCAGTCTCCAGCGTCCTCGGGTTCTGCATGTCGCGCATGGCGAGTTGCGCCCACCCGAGTATCGCGGTGAGGATGTTGTTGAACTCGTGCGAGACGCTCGCGGTGAGCTGGCCCAGGGACGCCAGCGCTTCGAGGCGACCCGTCCCCGGATCCCCACCTCCCGCCGCTTTCTCGTCGCCGTCCAAGCGCGCGCTCTTACAGCCAGATCATAATGGGAGCGGTGAGCGCGGTACAAGCTCCATTGCAACGAGTTTTCGTGAGGATACACTCGCCGCGGCCATGGCGGAGCGGATCACGAAGGCCGAAGTCGTCAAGGTCGCCCGGCTCGCGAGGCTGGAGCTCACGGGGGAGGAGATCGAGCGCTTCTCGACGCAGCTCGCCGCGATCCTCGACCACGTCGCCATGCTCGAGCGGCTCGACACCCGCGACGTGCCTCCGACGGCTCAGGCGATCCGGCTCGAGGCGCCGATGCGCGAGGACGAGGCGCGCCCCGGTCTCGGGCGCGACGACGCCGCGGCACCGGCTCCGGCGTGGGAGGAAGGCTGCTTCGCCGTTCCGAGGATCATCGCCGGGGACGAGAAGTGATCGACCTCTGCTCCCTGACCGCCGTCGAGCTCGCGGACCTCGTCCGCTCGGGCGAGGCCAGTGCGCGCGCGATCGCCGAGGCGCACCTCGCCCGCGCCCACGCGATCGACGACCGGATCGGTGCGTTCCTCCGCTTGACGGACCAGAAGGCTCTCGAGATGGCCGATGCCGTCGACTGCAAGCGCGCGAGGGGCGAGCCGCCCGGTGCCCTCGCCGGCGTCCCGGTCGGGCTCAAGGACCTCCTGTCGACCAAGGGTCTCGAGACGACCTGCGGATCCCGGATCCTCGAGGGCTATGTCCCGAGGTACGACGCGACGGTGATCGAGCGGCTCAGGGCCGCGGACGCCGTCTTCCTGGGTAAAACGAACATGGACGAGTTCGCCATGGGCTCGTCGACGGAGAACAGCGCTTACCAGATCACGCGAAACCCCTTCGACCCGACGCGCATCCCGGGCGGCTCGTCCGGCGGCAGCGCCGCGGCCGTCGCCGCCCGGATGGTGCCCATCGCGATCGGCACCGACACGGGCGGATCGATCCGCCAGCCGGCCTCGCACTGCGGGGTCACCGGGCTCAAGCCGACCTACGGCCGCGTGTCACGCTGGGGGCTCGTCGCCTTCGCCTCGTCGCTCGACCAGATCGGACCGTTCTCGAGGACGGTGAGGGACGCCGCGCTGGTCACCTCCGTCATCGCGGGGCACGACCCGCGCGACTCGACCAGCGCGCCGCGAGGCGTCCCGGATCTGCTAGCCGCTCTCGGCCGGGACCTCGGGGGACTGAAGATCGGCGTCCCTCGCGAGTACTTCGTCGAGGGAATGGACCCCGACGTCGCCCACGTGGTTCGCGCGGCGATCGCGCGTCTCGCCGAGCTCGGCGCGGCGCTGTGCGAGGTGTCCCTCCCGCACACCGAGTACGCCCTCGCCGTCTACTACCTCGTGGCCACCGCGGAGGCGTCCTCGAACCTGTCCAGGTACGACGGCGTCCGCTACGGTCTTCGTGTCCCTGCCGCGAGCCTCGATCAGATGTACGCGAGGACGCGAGCCGCGGGGTTCGGGCCCGAGGTGAAGCGCCGGATCATGCTCGGCACCTACGCCCTGTCCGCGGGCTACTACGACGCCTACTACGGCAAGGCGCAGAAGGTGCGGACGCTGGTGTGCCGCGACTTCGACGAGGTCTTTGGCGAGGTGGACGCGATCGTGGCACCGACCTCGCCGACGGCCGCGTTTCGCCTCGGCGAGCGCGTGGATGACCCGCTCCAGATGTACCTCGCCGACGTCTTCACGCTTCCCGCGAGCCTGGCGGGGTTGCCGGCGATCTCCGTGCCTTGCGGGTTCGTCGGAGCCCCGGCCCTTCCCATCGGCCTGCAGATCATGGGGCGGCAGTTCGACGAGCCGACCGTGCTGCGCGTGGCGGACGCGTTCGAGCGCGCCGCGCCCGGGGCTCGACGAAGCCCGGAGGTCCTGCCGTGAGCGCCGCGACCGATCGCTACGAGCCCGTGATCGGGCTCGAGGTGCACGCTCAGCTCCTGACGGCATCCAAGCTCTTCTGCGGCTGCTCGACGGCGTTCGGCGCGCCGCCCAACTCCCACGTCTGCCCGGTGTGCCTGGGGCTGCCGGGCGCGCTGCCCGTGCTCAACCGGCGCGCAGTCGAGTACGCGATCCGGGTCGGGCTCGCGCTCGGCTGCGAGGTCCGTCGCTCGAGCCGCTTCGCGCGAAAGAATTACTTCTACCCGGACCTCCCGAAGGGCTACCAGATCTCCCAGTACGAGCTGCCCCTCAACGAGAGCGGTGCGATCGAGATCGAGATGGAGGCCGGGCCGAAGCGCATCGGGATCGTCCGGGCGCACGTCGAGGAGGACGCGGGCAAGAACGTGCACCCCACCGGCAGCCCGACCAGCCTGGTCGACTTCAACCGATCGGGCGTCCCCCTGGTCGAGATCGTCGGCGCCCCCGACCTGCGCAGCGCGGCGGAGGCGGCCGAGTACCTCAAGGAGCTTCGCGCGATCCTGATGGCCATCGGCGTCAACGACGGCAACCTCGAGGAGGGCTCCTTCCGGTGCGACGCCAACGTGTCGGTGCGCCCGGTAGGCCAGGCGGAATTCGGAACGCGGACGGAGCTCAAGAACATCAACTCCTTCAAGTTCGTCAGGCAGGCGATCGACTTCGAGGTGCGCCGGCAGAGCTCGGTCCTCGAGGCGGGCGAGGCGGTGCGGCAGGAGACGCGCCTGTGGAACGACGCCAGGGGCGAGACCTTCCCGATGCGCTCCAAGGAGGAGGCGGAGGACTACCGGTACTTTCCGGACCCCGACCTTCCGCCCGTCGAGGTGGACGCGGCCTTCATCGATCGGATCCAGAACGAGATGCCGGAGCTGCCGTCCGCGAGGAGGCGCCGCTTCGTCAAGGCGCTGGGGCTGTCCACCTACGACGCCGCGGTCCTCGCGAGCCACCCGCGGGTCGCCGACTACTTCGAGGCCGCCCTCGCGGAATACGGGGCGGCGCGGGCCCAGGGCGCCAAGCCCGTCGCGAACTGGGTGATCAACACGCTGATGAAGACCGCGCGGATCGACGGGCTCGAGGCGATCTTCGCCGTTCCGGCCGCGCACCTCGCCCAGCTCCAGAAGCTCGTCGACGAAGGCACGATCTCTCTCACCGTCGCGCGCAAGGTGCTGGACGAGGCAGCCGAGCGGGGGGTGGCGCCGGCGCAGGTCGTGGAGGAGAAGGGGCTGTGCCAGGTCTCCGACGTGGCAGCGATCGAGGCGGCCTGTCGGGACGTGATCGCCGCGCACCCCGCCGAGGTCGAGGCATTTCGTGGCGGCAGGGAGAAGCTCTTCGGGTTCTTCGTGGGCAAGGTGATGAAGGCCACGAAGGGCCAGGGGAACCCCAAGGTGGTCAACGAGCTCCTCCATAGTCTGCTCGGAGCGTGAGATGGATCTGGTCGCCGAACAGGGTTTCTTCACCGTCCGCTGGCACGACGGCGCCGTCGAGCTGCTCGACCAGCGGCTCCTTCCGGGCACCGTGCGGATCCTGAGGCTCTCTACCGCCGCAGACGTTGCCGCCGCGATCCGCGACATGGCCGTGCGCGGAGCTCCGGCGATCGGGGTCACGGCGGCCCTGGGCCTCGCTCTCGGCGCCCGCGAGCTCGGAGACGATCCGGAGCGCTTCGACGGCGGCTTCGCCGGGCTGTGCGACCTGTTCGCCGCGACGCGTCCGACCGCGAAGAACCTCTTCTGGGCCATCGACCGGATGCGCGCGCTGGTCGCCGGGATGCGCGGCGTGGCGGCCGCCCGAATCCGCGAGGCGCTCCTCGACGAAGCGCAGGCGATCCTCGAGGAGGACGTCCGCGCCTGTCGCACGATGGGCGCCTACGGCGCCCAGCTCGTCGCCGACGGCGCGACGGTGCTCACCCATTGCAACGCGGGAGCGCTCGCGACCGCCGGCTACGGCTCGGCCCTCGGCGTGATCCGCGGCGCCCGCGATGCCGGCAAGGCGGTCCGGGTCCTGGCCGACGAGACGCGCCCGTTCCTGCAGGGCGCCCGGCTGACGGCGTGGGAGCTCCAGCGGGCCGCGATACCGGTCACGGTCATCGCCGACGGCATGGCGGCGAGCCTGATGCGCGCGGGCGAGATCGGGTGCGTCGTCGTGGGAGCCGACAGGATCGCCGCGAACGGCGACGTGGCCAACAAGATCGGGACGTACTCGATCGCCGTCCTCGCGCGCGTGCACGCCGTCCCGTTCTACGTGGCGGCGCCCTCGTCCACCTTCGACCTCGACCTCGGGGACGGCTCTCGGATCCCCATCGAGGAGCGCAGCGCCGCCGAGATGACGCATTTCGGGGGAATGAGGATCGTCCCCGAGGGGGTCCCGGTGCGCCACCCGGCCTTCGACGTCACCCCCGCCGTCTTCGTCAGCGCGATCGTCACGGAGCTGGGCGTTCTGCGCGCGCCGTACCGGACGTCGATCGCGAGAGCTCTGGGCAAGGGGCTCTAACCCCCGAGCTCGGCCATCTTCTCCGCGATGCCCGCGCGCATCTCGTCCCAGTATGCGCGCGCGGCTGCGGAGCGGTCGGAGTCGAAGCGACGAGCCCAGTCGGCGAGAACGGGGTCACCGGGGCTCTCGTCGAACATCTCCCGCACGTAGCCGTGCACGATCTCCTCGATGCGCGCGCTCTCCCAGTACTCGGGCGCGCCCCGGCGGTGGAGCTCTCTGGCCAGGCGTGCGTGGTGGCCCGGGTAGTCGATGATCGAACGGAAGTGAGACTGCACGATGTCGGCCCACAGCTTCTCCGACCAACCGCGGTGAAAGCGACACATTCCCGCGTTGTCGGTCGTGAGCTCGGCCACCATCCGCTCGGCGCTCTTCTTCCCCAGCTCGCGGGGAGGCAGGAACTCCATGCCGTAGTGCACGTAGTACTTGCCCATGATGGACTGCGGTCCGAACATCCCCGGTGCCCAGTACTGGTTCGGCACCATCCACCCGTCGGGGCCGTTCGACAGGTAGACCGCCCGATCCCGAGCCGCCGGGCCCAGTGCCCGCGCGGCGGCCCGCATACCGCGAGCGAGGAGGTTCTCCGGCGCCGCGCACAGCTCGAGCAGCGAGAGCGCCAGCTCCCCGTTGTGAGCCGAGTCACGAACGGGGTCGAAGCCCTCGGGCGCGAAGCGCGGCCTGGCCGCGCGTTCCGGGAGCCCGAGGGTCGCCGCGTCCACGAGGCCCTCGTGCAGGCACTCCATGAGCCACGCGAGCTGGCCGCCGATCTGGATCGCGTCGAAGCCGAGCGCGTCGGCGCGGTGGTTGAGCCGCTCCGCCGGGCGCTGATCGAAGATGCCGCAGAGCGGGCCCATGGTCTGGTAGGGCTCGTAGTCCTTCTTGAACTCGTCCTTCAGCTTCTTGCATACCGCCGGGCAGGGCTCGCCGCACTGAGCCTGCTCTTTCGGGACGATCGTCTCCTCGTTGAACTGCTCGAGGTAGTGGGACTTCACCAGCCGCTTCCAGAGCTCGAGGCGCTCGTGTCGCGGCCAGGCGACCGATCTGTAGTTGAAGGACAGCATCATGTCGGACAAGGACGAGTAATTCACGCCGAACGTCCCGCCCGAGCTCCACTTCGGGTCGTAGCGGTACTTCGTGGTGGCCTCGAGGTCCACGAGCTTCATGTTCTTCGAGAATCGCTCTTCGAAGTAGCCGTCGGCCTCGGCCCGGTCCGTCAGATCCTCGTCCTCGTAGTCGCCGCCGTAGACGATGGCGCACACGTTGTGGCGCTGCAGCATGCGCGAGCCCATGCCGCCGCGACCGGCCCAGCAATCGACCGCGGTCAGCTTGCCCTGGCTCGACTTGCTCGAGCCGATCGCGCCCATGGCCGTGTGCAGCGCGGCGGGTCCCGTGGCCAGGACGCGCGGAGTGCCGCGGCCGTCCCAGAGCCGCTCGAACACGTGCCGCTGCAGCGAGTACAAACCGCCGGGGCCGCCGTCGTCCCGCCAGAGGGCCTCGACGTCCACGGGCACGAGCCGCACGACCGGGTACTGTCCATCGCGGCCGGCCATCACCAGCACGGACGGCTTCGCCGCCCGGCCCCCGATCGCCAGAAACGAGATCCCGGTCCCGTCCCAGATGAGGGCGGCCCCTCCCATGGTGGACACGAAGAACCCGTCCCAGACGGGGCTCGGGCCTGAAAAGACCAGGCGGTTCGACCCCGGGATCACGCTCCCGGCCAGCACACCGCTGCCGATGCACAAGAAGTCGCCCTCGCGCTGCATCGCCATTCCGAAATCGACTGGCCCGATCATCTCCGCCAACGCGTACTCGCGGATCTCGCAGCTCCCGTCGGCGGCGTTCACGACGAGCCCGTATTGAACGTGGGCCACTAGCTCGCCTTCGTCGCGTAGAACCGAACCTCACGCATCGGGTAGCGCTTGCGGTTCAGCGTCCACAGGCGATAGCCGCGGGTCGCGGCGCACGCGGCGACGAGGGCATCGGCGATCTCGACACCATGGGAGGCCCCGAATCGCGACAGGAACCGACCGGCGACCTCGCCGACCGCTCGGTCGACGCGAAGGCAGTCGAAAGCACCTAGCAGTGCGCGCGTTCCCGCTTCTTCCGCCGGGCGGACCCCGGCCAGAACCTCGGCAACGGCGACAGGCGTCAGGGCGACTGCCGTGCCCTTGGCGAGGCACGCGGTGAGGGTGGCTGCGGCCGCGGCGTTGCCGCGGAGCACCTCGATGAGCACGTCGCTATCGACGACGACCTTTCGTGCCCGCTTTGCCACCACGCCTCCTGTGAGAATCCGCGCGGAGCCGTCGCACGTAGCTCTCCGTGTCCGGCAGATCCCGTCGATCGGCCCACAGGCCGGTTGCTTGCTCGATCGCCCGTACGGGATCCACGAGGCGCTCCGACTCGAGATTGCGGCGGAGCCGCTCGCGGACCACCTGTGAGAGGGTCTCGCCGCGGGCGGCCGCCAGCGCCGCGAGCGCACGATACAGCTCGTGATCGATGTAGAGCTGCGTCCGGTGCACGATGTACATCGTACATCAGCCAGGCGGTGGCGCCAATGGCCAGGCGCGGCCGCGCGCTCGCAGCGCGACGCTCTCTCACTCGGTGCGCTTGATCACGTGGTAGCCGAAGGGAGTCTCGACGATGTCAGAGATCGCGCCGGGTCGCATGCCGAAGACCGCCGTCTCGAACTCGGGGACCATCTGGCCGCGTCCGAAGCGGCCGAGGTCCCCCGCGGTGCGGCCGGGCCGCTGGGGCTCGTCGGTGTACTCGCGCGCGAGCGCCGTGAAGTCCTCGCCGGCGCGAGCCTTGCGCAGGACCTCCTCGGCGCGGGCGCGGGCCTCTGCCTGGGTCCGGGTGATGCTGGGCGGCTTTCGCCTCGAGCCCTCGTGCATGATGAGGATGTGCTGAGCAGCCACGCGCTCGATGGGAAGGCGCTTGATCACGTGGAAGCCGAACGGCGTCTCCACGATGTCGGACACGTCGCCGACCTGCATGGCGAACACAGCGGTGTCGAACTCCGGCACCATCCTGCCGTGGCGGAAGATCCCGAGGCTGCCTTCGCGCTCGGCGGCGTTGGGCTCGTCCGAGTAGTCGCGCACCAGCTTCGAGAAGGGGACGCCGGAGCGCGCCTTCTTCAGCGCCTGCTCGGCGCGAGCGCGGGCCTCTTCCTTGTTGCGGGTGATCTCGGGGGGGGCGCGGCGCGCGCCCTGGTACTGGACGAGCAGGTGCTGGGCGCTCGCTTCCTCCGGCTCCTCTTCGGGCTCAGGGGGACGAGCAGGCCGCTTGGCCGGGCGGTCTTCCGAGTCGGGCGGGAGCAGCTTGACCCGCTCCTCGTCCGCCTCGTTCTCGGAGCGTCCCCCGTCGACGGGCTCGCTCTCGCGCGTTTCCTCGCTGGCGCTTGGGCATCCGGGCAAGAACGCGAAGGCTGCGAGGAGCAGGCCGGACCGGAGCTCGATCATGAGGGCGAGACGCTACTCCTCGCGAGAGGGCCGCGCCAGCCCTTCCACGCGACCAGCAACGCCAGGGCTCCCGTGACCGCGAGGACGAAGAAACCGTAGAAGACACCCGTCCAGCCGAAGGCATCGCGAAGGCCGAGCGTCAGCCAGCCCTGCACGATGCCTCCCAGGGACCCGATGCCGTTGACGGCACCCACGGACATCGACGCGTCTCTGGCTCCACCGAGGTCCTGGGCGGCAGCGCCCGCGACGAGGGACTCGGGGCCGAAGAGCAAGAAGCCGAGGCCCGCGATGCACAGCGCCTGGACCACGGCGCTGCGGCTGTCGACGAGGCCATAGCCGACGAGGGCGAAGCCGAGCAGGAGCATCATGATCGCGGCGACTCCGCTGCGGTGCCGGCCACCGGCGCGGTCCGAGAGCACCCCCGAGACGATCGTGCCGAGGATGCCACCGACCTCCAGCGATACCGAGAGGTAGCCGCTGGTCGCGACGTCGTATCCCACCGCCGTGTGGAGGTAGTAGGGGAGCCAGAATATCAGCCCATACAGGACGATCTTCAGGCAGCAGTGAGCGAAGCCCACGACCCAGACCTTCGGGTTCGACAGGACGACCCGCAGCGTCGCTCGATCGTGGTCACCGTCCGCCACCGCCGGCTCGGAAGCGGCAGAGGGCGGGCGCTCCTCGAGAGCCAGGAGAACGACGAGGCCCCAGATCGCGACCCAGACCGCGGGCACGAAGAAGGCCGAGCGCCAGCCGAAGGAAGCGAGCAGAGCCGTGGCGAGCGCCGTGGCAGCGAAGCCGCCGACCTGGTAGCACGTTGCCCACAGCCCCATCGCCGTGCCGCGATCGCGCCGGCCGTACCACGCAGCCATGACCTGCGTGCCCGCGGGCCAACCGGTGGACTGGAACAGGCCGTTCACAGCGAAGGCCGCGACCAGGGCCCACGCCGCGGTCGAAGCGCCGAACGCGGCGCAGCACAGGGCCGATCCGATCATCCCGATCGCGATCATCTTGCGGCCGCCGAAGCGCTGGACGCCCAGGCCGCTCGCGAACTGGCCGAACGCGTAGGCGACGAGATACGCGGTGTCGATCGCGGCGAGCGCTGGCTCTGCGATTCCGAGCTCGGTCACGAGGCGCGCCTTGCTCACGGCCACGCCCTTGCGGCACAGGTAGTACGAAGCGTAGGCGATCCACGTGAGCGCGAAGGCCCGGCGCGCGCCGCGATCCGAGCTCAACGGGGGAGGATCTCCACCGCGGGGCTCGGCGCCTTCTGGCGCCAGGTCGGGGCGAGCGCCACCGCGCCGAGGACGGACAGCCCGAGGAACGCGTAGAAGACCGCGGTCCAGCCGAACGCCTCGCGCACCGAGACGGTGAAGGCGCCCTGCAGGATCGCCCCGACCGACCCCATCCCGTTGACGAACCCGGTGGCTGTCCCCGCCGCGTGCTTGCCGCCGAGATCCTGCGCGGCGGCGCCCGCGAGGATGGAGTCCGGTCCGAAGAGGAGCAGTCCCACGAGGGCCATTCCGGCGAAGTTGGCGACCCCGCCCCAGCTCGCCAGCACGCTGTAGAGGAGGAGCGCGGCGGCCAGGGCGAGCATCATCCCGGTGGCGACGAGGCTCCGGCGGCGGCCGGGGATCCGGTCGGAGAGGTAGCCGGCGAGCAGCGTCCCCGCGATTCCGCCTACCTCGAACGACACGGAGAGGTAACCCGCGTGAGACTCGCTGTAGCCCAGCGCGGTATGCAGGTAGTACGGCAGCCAGAAGAGGAGCGAGTAGCGAATGATCTTGAGGCAGAAGTAGGCGGCCCCGAAGCTCCAGACGGTCGGACTGAGGATCACGCGGTAGAAGGCCTCGCGGCGCTCCTCGTCGACATCCTCACCGCGATCTTCGGCGCCTCGTCCGGTCGCCGAGATTGGGGGCCTGTCGCGCAGGAAGAGCCAGAGGACGACTCCAACGAGCGCTACCCAGATGGCCGGCCCGCGAAAGGCCCAGCGCCACCCGAAGGCGCCCAGGAGCGCCGTCGCGACCGCCGTGGCGGCGAGGCCGCCGGCCTGGTAGCACGTGCTCCAGACGCCCATCGCCGTGCCGCGCTCCTGGGGCGGGTACCAGTCGGCCATGACCTTGGTGTTGCCCGGCCATCCGGTCGACTGGAGCAGGCCGTTCACGGCGAACGCGACCATCAGGACGATCGCTCCCTGAGCGGATCCGAACGCCAGACACGCGAGCGCGGAGCCGATCATGCCGATGGCGAGAAGGCGGCGAGCGCCGATCCGATCGCCCAGGATCCCGCTGCCGAACTGACCCGCGGCGTACGTGATCAGGTAGACCGTGTCGATTGCCGCGAGCCAGCCGCTCGAGATCCCGAGCGTGTGCTCGATCCGGGCCTTCGTCACGCCGAAGCCCTTACGGCAGAGGTAGTAGGACGCGTACGAGACCCACGTCAGCGCGAACACCGTCCGACGCCCATGCCGCTCCTGGGCCATTGGGGCGATCTAACCCGAAACTCACCCGTGGACGTAGGGGATTGGAGGCGCGGGCCTCGGCGTGAGCGACTGGACCTGGACCGCGAGGCAGCCGAGGGCGAGCGCGAGCGCGAGGAAGAGCGCGGCGCCGCGGCGCAACGAACGGCGCACGGCGGCGGGGCCGCCGGCGAGGACGAGGACGGGGCGCGCCGCGGAAGAGACGCGGTACGGGCCCTGGTCCTGCTCGGTGAGGCCGAGGACGACGGTGTCCGGCCGGCGACCCGCGAGGTATGGCGCGATCGTCGTCACGCCGTCGACCGGGGCGCCCGGCTCGATCGTCTTGACCTCGAAGCGGTCGGAGGAAGCAATCCGGCGGAGCCTCGCGCCGAGCCGGAGATCACGCAGGGCCAGGAGCAGGCACAGCGCGGCCGCCAGGCCGCAGGCGATCCGCAGGACCAGCCACGCCCCGTACGGCTCGGAGGTCGCGAGCGAGAACAGGGTCGCCAGCGCCGCGGTCACCGCGATCACCGCCACGAGCTTGCCCGCCGCGCCGCGCGTACCGGGCGGCAGGTCGACCAATCGGCGTGCCGCCCAGGTGCCGAACGCCAGGGGTAGCGAATAGGCGAGGCCCGGGATGCCTCCGAACGGGACCGCGAAGACGATCACCAGCCCGAGGTCCCGCACCGGGTCGAGGCCCTCGAACCACTGGGAGAGCACGTAGGTGGCGACCGCGTTGACGACGCCCGCGACCGGGGCGAGCACGATGGTCACGGCGACGGCCGTGCGGGTCGCCCACCGCGGGCTCGAGGAGAAGAGGCACACGACCATGGACAGCAGCGGCGAGCAGATCAGGAGCGCGGCGGCGACATGACCGTCGTGGCCGCTTCCGCCGCCGGCGAAGGGGGCCGTCGCGAAGGTGCTGGCGAGGCCGACCCCGAGCCCCGCCGCACCGTGCCACAAGAGTCTCCGACCTCGGATGCTCATGATCCATGTAACGGGGCGAACGCCTGGAATCTTTCCCTCCACCCGAGGACCTCACGGAGATCACACGAAGCCGGCCGATCGCTCCTCCCGTTCCCGTGCTGCCAGGGCTTTTTCCTTGTCATTCACCGTTCGATCCGTATAATTCCGCTTCCCGCCGGGCTCGGCGGTCAGGAATCTCGAAGAAAGACGAGCACATGTACGCCGTGATCAGGACCGGGGGGAAGCAGTACCGTGTGGCGCAGGGCGACGCGATTCGCGTCGAGAAGCTCGAGGGAGACGTCGGCTCCACGATCTCGTTCGAGCCGCTGCTCGTGGGCGAGGGCGAGACGGTGAAGATCGGCCAGCCCCTCGTGACGGGCGCGAAGGTCGAGGCCGAGATCGTGGCGCACGGTCGGGGCAAGAAGGTCATCGTGTTCAAGCTCCGGCGCCGCAAGAACTACCGCCGCAAGATCGGTCACCGGCAGGACTACACCCAGATCAGGGTCAAGAGCATCGAGGTCTGACGATGGCGCACAAGAAAGGTCAGGGCGCGAGCCGTAACGGCCGGGACAGCCAGGCCCAGAGGCGCGGCGTCAAGGTCTACAGCGGCGAGCCGATTCGCTCCGGCGGTATCATCATCCGGCAGCGGGGCACGCAGATCCATCCCGGGACGAACGTCGGCATGGGGCGGGACTTCACGCTGTTCGCGCTCATCGATGGCGTGGTTCGGTTCGAGCGTCATGGACGCGACCGCAAGCGAGTCTCGGTCGTCCCGGCCCCGACCGCCTGATGCGCCGGCTCCCCGCGCGCGGTTTGCGGGAAGACCCCTCGCCGACTACGATCCGAGAAGCCCTCATTGTCCACCCCCGTTCGTCAGCGCCCGGAGCTGCCGCTCCTCGACGTCGATAGCGAGGAGGGCACCATTCCTCGAGCCCGCCGCGTGTACGTCAACCGGAACCTCAAGATGGAGGGGATCTCCACCATCGGGTTCGACATGGACTACACGCTGGCGATCTACAAGCAACCGGAGATCGACCGGCTGAGCGTCATCGCGACGGTGGACAAGCTCGTCGTCGAGAGGGGCTACCCAGCGGAGCTGAAGGAGTTGCCGTTCGACTGCGGCTTTCCCATCAGGGGCCTCCTGATCGACAAGGACCGCGGCAACATCCTCAAGATGGACCGCTACAAGTACGTGAAGAGCGCGTACCACGGCTCCGTCGAGCTACCCCGCGAGGAGCGGCACCTCCTGTACCACCAGAGGGTCCCGCGCCGCGACCCGCCCTACTATTACGTCGACACGCTCTACGCGCTTCCGGAGGCCGCGATGTACGCGGCGATCGTCCCGATCCTCGAGGAGCGCGGAGTCGAGTTCTCCTACGAGCGGCTCTTCCTCGACATCCGCGAGTGCATCGACGCCTCGCACCGAGACGGGTCGATCCTCGACGTGATGCTCGCGGACCTCGACCGCTTCGTCTTCCGCGATCCGGACCTGGCCCCGACGCTGCACAAGTTCCGCTCGGCGGGCAAGCGCTTGTTCCTGCTCACCAACTCGCAGTGGGCCTACACCGATCGGATGATGACGTACCTGCTCGGCGGCGCGATGCCCAAGTACCCGACGTGGAGGCACTACTTCGACATCATCGTCGTTGCGGCTCGAAAGCCCTCTTTCTTCACCGAGAGCGCGCCGCTCCTGGAGCGGGATGGCGACAGGTTCGAGCCGGCGACGAGCCTCGAGCGCGGCAAGATCTACGAGGCCGGGAACCTCCGGGACTTCGAGCGCCTGGCTGCCTGCTCGGGCGATCAGATCCTCTACATCGGGGACCACATCTATGGCGACATCCTGCGCAGCAAGAAGGACTCCGCGTGGCGGACCGCGATGGTGATCCAGGAGATGGAGCAGGAGATCAGCGTCGGGACGACGGTCGCCGCCGAGCTGGCCCGGCGTGACGAGCTGGAGGAGCGCCGCGCTCAGCGAGAGGACGACCTGCGCTTCCACCAGGCGAGGTGGAAGGCCCTGCAACGGACGGACGCCGCGTCGGCGCCGGACGCGGAGGCCAGCCGCGCCCGCCACAAGGCGGCGATCGAGGCGGCGCGCTCCGAGCTCAGGCAGCTCACCGCCGAGATGCACCGCCTCGACCGGGCCATCGACGGCGCCTTCCATCCCCACTGGGGCCCTCTGTTCAAGGCTGGCCCGGAGGTGTCCCGCTTCGGCGACCAGGTCGAAGAGTACGCCTGCCTGTACACGTCCCGCGTCTCGAACTTCCTTCGCTACTCGCCCCTGCAGTACTTCCGCTCCCCGCGCGACCGCATGCCTCACGAGATGTGAGGCGAGGTGGACTACCTTCTCGTCCTTCGGCCGCACGTTCCGCTGAAGGAGAGGCCGGTCGTTCCCGGCTCGGCGAAGGTCGAGTGCCATGGCGACGAGGGGCTCATCGAGCGGATCGAGGTGAGCTTCTCCGCGACGGACACCCCCGAGCGTTTCTCCGAGGAGGTTCGAGGCTGGCTCGAGGTCGCGGAGCGAGGCGGCATGGCCGTCTTCGACCCGCAGCTCGGCCGGCAGGTCGGTCGCGCGGATCTGGGCGAGCTCCTGGACTGCCGCGCTCGCTCGCTGTCGTATGCGCTCGGAGTCCTCGGCGACACGGTCGTCGCCGTCACGGGTAGTACGACACGCACGGGCCTGCCCGGCTGGGCCTGGGCCGCCTTCGCCCTCGCCCTGGTCGTCCTGGCGCTGAGGTTCTGCTCCGGGCTGGCGGGCTGACCGTTCGTGGAACTTGGCGCGGTCCGCCGCGGGTCGCTATCCTCTGCACAGGATGGCACGGAAGGTCCGTCGCTCCGATCTGACCGAGACGATGCCCATTCGTGCGCAAGCGCCGGCGGACGACTCCTCGCAGTCGGGCCCGCCGCAGAAGATCCCGCTTCTCTTGGTGATCGCCGGCGAGAGGGTCGGGACGAGGTGCAGGCTGTCCAGCCCCGTCATCGCGGGGCGCGACCCGACGGCCGACCTGCCTCTGCGGGACGCGGGCGTGTCATGGCACCACGCCCGGTTCGAGCACCGCGAGGACGGGAGCACCGTCGTGCAGGACATGGGCTCGACGAACGGGACGTTCCTCGACGGCACGCGGGTCCAGGAGGCGCTGCTCGACGACGGCGACCAGATACGTCTCGGTACGACCGTCCTCAAGTTCGAGCTCGTCGACCCGGTGGAGGAGGGATTCCACGCCGCGCTCGACAAGATGCTCAACCAGGACGATCTGACGGGGCTGCTCCACAAGCGGCGCTTCGACGCGGAGGCGTCGCTCCTGGTGGAAGCGGCCGTGAGTCAGGAGAAGAACCTGGCGCTCCTCGTCATGGACCTCGACGGCGTCAAGGCCATCAACGACGCGCACGGTCACCACTTCGGTGCGTACACCATCTCCCAGGCCGGGATCCTCATCGGAGACGTGATCGGCTCTCGGGGAATCGCGACGCGGTTCGGAGGCGACGAGTTCGCCGCCATCCTGCCCGACGCGGACGGACGGGCGGCAGTGGACGTGGCTCACCAGATCCTGGCGGCGGTGGCCGCGCACACGTTCGAGATCGAAGGGGTCGTGCTTCACCCCGGCATCAGCATCGGCGTCGCCGTGCTTCCCCAGGATGGACGGACCGTCGACGAGCTGACGCGGCACGCCGACTCCGCCCTGTACCGAGCCAAGGCAGGCGGCCGCCACCGAGTCGCGACCTGACGGATTTTTTGCGGTACGCTCAGTCCCAACATGCAGGTCTCCTGCGAGAAGTGCCGGGCCGAGTACCAGATCGACGAACGCCGTCTGCCCCCCGCGGGCCTCAAGATGCGCTGCCCCAAGTGCGCGCACACCTTCCTGGTGAAGCGAGCCGAAGCCGCCGCGGCGCCGGCGGCTCCTCCCGCGCCAAGGCCTGCTCCCTCCTCCGCGCCGCCGAGGATCGCGCCGCTGACACAGGAGCAACCCATCGCGAAGCGCCAGCCGGCGACGGCCGATCTGGACTTCGGCGATCTCGACTTGCCTGGCCCGGCGGCACGGCCGGCTCCGGCACCCTGGGGTGCGCCAGCGGCGCCGGTCGCCCCGCAGGCGAGCTTCGGGGAGCTGGATCTGCCTGCTCCAGCGAGCGCGCGGAAGGTCGCCGCTACCAAGGGCCCCGGACAGACGGTCGCGTTCGGTGACCTCGACCTGCCCGCGCCGGCGAGCGCGGCGAAGGCCGCGCAGTCGTGGCAAGACCCGAAGAAGGCCGGCCAGACCGCTGCGTTCGGCGATCTGGATCTTCCCGCGCCCGCAGTGAAGCCCTCGCCGGTCCCGGGTGCCATCCCTTCCAAGTTCCCGTCGGCTGCGGCCGTGGTCGAGAGCCTGGGTGCGGAGCTGCCGGCGGTGAAGCCGCCTCCGGGTGGCCAGAAGCAATCCCTGTTCGACCTCGACCTACCGTCCGCTCGCCCAGCCGCGAGCCCGCCGGCTGCCGCCGGAGGCGCGGCCGGCGAAAGGGGCGGTTTCGGGGAGCTGGATCTGCCCGCTCCCAAGGGCGCCCCGAGCGGAAAGCAGTCGGTGTTCGACGAGCTGGACCTGCCCATTCCCGCGTCGGCGGAGCTCCCGGTTCCAAGGGACGCCTCGTCGGGTCCGGCGCGGGCACCCGCGGCCGGCGGGCACGGCGGCCTCGAACGACCCAGGGCCGCCACCATGCTCGGGCTGGGCGCCGACGTCGAGCTGCCGCTCCCTCGGCGGGACGCCGACCTCCCGATGCCCCTTCCCGGTGTCACGATGCCGAGCCCCGAGGCGCAAGCGCGAGCCGCCGGCAAATGGGCGCAGGTCGGACCGCAGGAGGTCCCGGCAGACCTTCCCCTGCCGAGGCGCGACGTCGAGCTGCCCATGCCGGTCCAGCATCTCGGGGCCGGACAGGACCTGGCGGACCTTCCAGTGGCTCGAGCCGACCAGGAGCTGCCCGTTCCCAAGCGGCCCGGCGCCGAAGGGACCGACTACGGTGAGCTCGACCTGGGGGACGTGGGCGTTTCCTCGAGCGGGGCACGGGCCGACGTCGATCTGCTCGCACCGAGAGGGATGATCGGCGGCACGGCCGACGCCGACGAGGACGGGAACATCGACCTGCTCGCGCCGAGGGGCATGGTCGGCGGCGCCGGTCTCGCCGCCGCGGATGCCCCTGCGCTGCAGGTGGAGGGTGCGGCCGACGTCGTGATCGGGCGGCCGCGCGGCTCGTCGATCCCCGTGCCTCCACGGGAGCGCGCGCGCCGCCGACAGCGTTCGAAGGTCGGGCAAGTAGCGATGATCTCGGTCCTCGGCGTCGCGATCCTGATCGGCGTGGGGCTCAGCTTCACCCCGCTGGGTCCGTTCGGTACGACGTTCATCGCGGAGCGCCTCCCGCGAGCGGGACAGGGCGAGCTGGGCGCGACGTACATCCGCGCGACCAAGGCGTACCTCACGTCCGACAACTTCGCGGACTACCGACAGGCGCTCGCCGAGCTCAGAAACGGCCGGGGCCGGGCGCCCGCCGACAGGGATCTCAAGGCCTACGCGGCGTACGTCTACTTCATGCGGGTCGTCCGTTACGGCCCGCACCCCAAGAGCGAGCGGCGTGGCGGGCAGCTCCTGGTCACGATGGACGTCGATGGCTCCCCGAGCCCGGTCGTCAAGCTGGCGGCCGCCGCGCGCGAGGTCGCGAGGAACCAGCTCCCCAAGGCGGCCCAGCGGCTCGGAGCCCTCGTGCAGCTCGACCCACAGAACACGGACGCGCTGTGGCTCCTGGGCTGGACGCAGCTCTTGCAGGGAGAGATCGCACCCGCCGAGGCCACGTTCACGGGCCTCCTCGCGGTCGAACCGGGCAGCGGGCGCGCGCACTACGGCCTCGTTCGGGCCGCGCTGGCGAGAAACGACCTGCCCGCGGCGAGGGCGCGGATCGCGTCGGCCTCGATCGCGGCCCCGAACCACGTGGGGATCCTCGTGGCGCAGGCCGGTCTGACGTGGAACGCGGATCGGCAGGCCGTCGCGGCGGCGATGCAAGCGGCGGACATCCTCGCTCGGCGCAGCAGCCTCTCGGCGCCCAGCGAGCAGGCCGAGGCGCACTCGCTGATAGGGCAGATCGCGCTCCACGAGGATCGCTACGGCGAGGCCAAGAACCAGTTCACAGAGGCACTGCGTCTCGACGAGCGACTGATCGCGGCGCACGTAGGGCTGGGAGGAGTGCTCTACAAGCAGAACGACGTCGCGGCCGCGCTCGCTAGCTTCCAGACCGCGCACCGCATGAACCCCGACGACGTCGATGCCGTCATCGGGACGGCGATGAGCCTCATCGCCCTCGATCAGCTCGTCGACGCGAAGACGCTCCTCGGGCCCTTGGCCGAGCAAGAGAACGCGGATCCACGCATTCACTTCTGGCTCGCCCGGGCGAACGAGCAGGTCAACGATCTGGACGGAGCCGAGCGAGAGCTGCGGGCTGCGCTAGCGGCCAGAGCGGAGTACACGGAAGCGTCGATCGCCCTCTCCCGCCTCCTCGTTCGCAAGGGCCAGAGGGAGGAGGCGACGCGGCTGCTCGCGGACGCGCGAGCTCACGCTCCCGATACCGCCGTCGCGCACACGACGCTGGGGCAGGGCTTCCTGGACCGCGGCGAGCTCGAGATCGCGGAGCAGGAGCTGCGGCGCGCGCTGACGCTCCAGCAGCAGTACATGCCGGCGCGCTTCCTCCTCGGGTCCGTGCTCAGGCGACGTGGACGGATGGACGAGGCCCGCTCGCACCTCGAGCAGGTGGCCCAGCACGACGCCGGTTACCCCGGGCTGTCGCTGGAGCGGGGCCTGCTCTACGAGGGTGCGGGCGATGCGGCGCAGGCGCTCACCATGTACCGCGCGGCGCTTCGGGCCTCGCCCGGCGACGTGGACCTGAAGCTTCGCGTCGGCGCCACGAGCGTCTTGACCGGCGCGCTCGACGAGGCCAAGCGCATGCTCGAGGAGGTGATGCAGGTCCGTCCGAACTCGGCTGAGGCGCACTACGCGCTGGGGCGCGTACGCTTCGCGCGGTCGGACTACATCGAGGCGACCTCGCTCTTGCAGCGCGCCGTCGACCTCGACTCCTCGGTCGCGGTCTACCACCTGTATTTCGGCTGGGTGAGCGACGTCAACGGCAACCTGGTCCGGGCCAACGAGGAGCTGGAGCAGGCCATCACGCTCGATCCCCAGATGGCGGAGGCCTACTGGCGCCGGGGCCTACTCAGGCTGCGAAGCGGCGCTCCGCGCGATGCGAAGGAAGACCTGGACAAGGCGATCTCGCTCGATCCCGAGCTGTACGCGGCCCACGCGGCGCTCGGCGACGCGCTCGATCGCATGCGGGACCTGCCCGGCGCAATCCGCGCGTACCAGCAGGCCATCGCCCACTCGGCCACCGTGGGTCAGTGGCACTACCGGCTGGGCATGCTGCAGCTCGACACCGGCGCCCAGGGCGAAGCGGCGGCGTCCTTGCAGCAGTCCGTCACGCTCGGCGAGGCCGAGCCCCAGCGGCCCGGTTGGCTGCCGGATGCCTATCGCAACCTCGGCGATGCCCTCGCCCACACGGGACAGCGGGCTCGAGCGATCGAGGCGCTCCGGAAGTTCCTCGAGATCGCTCCACCCGGCTCCATCGACCGTCCCGAGGTCCTCAGACAGCTCGGCGATCTGGGCGCGGACTAGGAGCTGGCTCTACTGGAGCTTCGCTCGCGCGAGGAGCCTCGGCGCCTCGCGCATCGCGGCCTCGCGGACCGCTCCCTCGTCGACCGTCGTCAGCCGGCCATGCGACAGAAGGACGCGTCCATCGCAGAGCACGTGGCGCACGTCCGACCCGCGCGCGGCATAGACCACGGTCGCATATGGATCACCGGGCGGCACCGAGTGCAGCCCCGTGAGATCGAGGACGGTAAGGTCCGCGCGCTTGCCCACCTCGATCGTGCCGATCTCGCGGTCCAGGCCCAGGAGGCGCGCGCCGCGGATCGTGGCGAGCTCGAGCGCCGTGCGGGCTGCGAGGGCCGTGGGTCCGAACGCGGCCTTCGCGAGAAGCGAGGCCAGGCGCACCTCGCGCAGCGCGTCGAGGTTGTTGTTGCAGGGCGCTCCGTCGGCCCCGATGCCCACCTCCACGCCGGCCTCGAGCAGCTTCGGGATCCTGGCGATCCCGGAGCCGAGCTTGAGGTTCGCGGAAGGGCAATGGACGACGCGGGTGCCGAGCCGCGCCATGCGGCGAATCTCGCGGTCGGTCAGATGGACGCCGTGCGCGAGGACCGCCCTCGGTCCCGAGATCCCCATTCGTTCGAGGTGCATGACGTCGTCGACCCCCTTGGCCCGACGCACCAGCGCTCGCTCCTGGCGGTTCTCGGCCGCGTGGGTGTGGACGATCGCGCCCAGGTCCTTCGCGGCCTGGGCGACGGCGCCGAGGAGGCGATCGGAGCACGACAGCGCGAAGCGGGGCGCGAATGCATAGTGGATCCTGCCGCCCGCGGCGCCGTCCCATTTCTCCCAGAGTCGCCGGCTCTCCTCGAGGGACTGGCGCGTCGTCTCGCGAAGCCGGCGAGGCAACCGGTCGCCGGCGTCCATCATCGCCTTGCCGGAGAAGGCACGCAGGCCCGAGCCCGCGAGGGCCTCGAACACGACGTCGTGGTGGCGCACCGTGCCCATGTCGAGGACCGTCGTCGTGCCGCCACGGATCAGCTCCGCGATCCCGAGGCGCGCCGACGCCTCGAGGCTTCGCTCGTCATGCGCCGCTTCGAGCGGCCAGATCCGACGGCGCAGCCAGTCGAGCAGCGAGAGGTCGTCGGCCATGCCGCGAAGCAGGACCTGGCAGAGGTGAACGTGGGTTTGTACGAGCCCGGGCAGGACGGCGCAGCCCGTGGCGTCCAGCACCTGCGCTGCCCTCCGGCCCGCGAGCGAGACCGCGCCTCCTACCACCGCCAGGCGGCCTTCTTCCACGAGGACGTCCCCGTGGACGATCGGGCGGCGTGGGTCGACCGTCAGCACGACGCCGCCGCGGACGAGGATCGTCGGGCTCACCGGCCCGCCAGCGCGCTCGGCCCGAAGGCTGCGGGCAAGAGCGCCCCGAGGCGCAGCACTCGTCTTCGCCCGCGGCGCGTCACGAGGCGGACCGGAATGTCGCCCGCGTGCTCGACGAGAGCCTGTCGGCACATTCCGCAGGGAGCGACGGGCCTGGAGCGGGCGGTCGCGATCGAGACGGCGAGGATCCGGCGAGCGCCGGCGGCGATCGCCACCGCGATCGCGGCCCGCTCGGCGCAGAGGCCGACGGGATACGACGCGTTCTCCACGTTGCCCGCGGCGTGGATCCGTCCGTCGTCGGTCAGAAGCGCCGCGCCCACGCGGAACCGCGAGTACGGCGCGTACGCCCGCTCGAGCGCGGCGATCGCGGCACGGTCCAGCTCGGCGAGATCCCGCGGCGACGGTCTCATGCGCCTCGTCCGATGCAGAGGACCATGGCGAGCACCAGCGACCCGAACGACTGGCGCGCGCGCGCGGCGACCCGCTGGACGTCCTCGTGCGTGAGCTCTTCTCGGCCGATGCCGGCGGCGAGGTTGGTGACGCACGAGATCCCGAGGACTCGCGCGCCCATGTGCCTCAGCGCGATCGCTTCGGCGACCGTGGACATCCCGACCACGTCGGCGCCGAGTGTGGCGAGCATCCGGATCTCCGCGGGCGTCTCGTAGCTCGGGCCGGCGAGGCCGGCGTAGACACCCCTGTGGACCTCGATCCCGAGCCTCGTCGCTTCCTCGAAGGCCGCGGTCGCGAGGGCGGGATCGTAGGCGCGGGTCATGTCCGGAAAGCGGGGTCCGATCGCCTCGTCGTTGGGTCCCGTGAGCGGGTTCTGGCCGGTGAGGTTGATGTGGTCGCCGAGCACGCAGAGGCTGCCCGGTCCAATGGACGGCCTGAGCGAGCCGGCGGCGTTCGTGAGGATCGCCGCCTGAACGCCGAGATGGCAAAGCGTGCGAACTGGCAGAGTCACGACGTCGGCGCTGTTCCCCTCGTACAGGTGGACACGCCCCTTGAGGGCCGCGACGACGACCCCCCCGTGCTCCCCGATGACGAGAGAGCCCTCGTGGCCGGGTACGGTCGAGGCGGCGAAGCCCGGGATCTCGCCGTACGGGATGCGCGTAGGGCGATCGAGCTCGTCGGCCAGAGACCCCAGCCCCGAGCCGAGGACCACTGTCACGCGGGGCGACCGGCGGTCCCTGGCCCGTATCGCCTCGGTCGCTATCCGAAGCCGTTCTCTCAATGTTTCCACGTTGGTCGGGATCCAGAGCATGGGGCGCCCGACCCTGTCAATCCGAGGGGCTTCAGAACCGTCCCCGAACGGCCGTATGCTCGGGCGAGGATGACCGCCCAGCCCCAATCGACGTCAGGTCAGGACGGCAAGGCGGCGGCGGCGGCCCGCATCCTTTACGTGGACGACGAGCCCTTGCTCCACAGGGCATTCAAGCGATCGCTCTCCGGGCTCGCGGTCGAGCTGGTCGGAACCTGCGACCCGCGGGAGGGTCTCGAGCTCCTCTCGAAGCAGGAGTTCGCCGTCGTCGTCTCGGACTACTCGATGCCGGGGATGTCGGGCCTCGCTTTCCTCGACGAGGTGTCGGCCCGCCGGCCGGACGCCACGCGGATCCTCGTGACGGGCCAGGCAGATCTCGAGGCCGAGGTGCTCGCGGTGCGTCAGAACGCCAGGCACCAGATCGTGACCAAGCCCTGGACCCGGGAGGGCCTCTGCGAGCTCATCCTCCGGGGCTGCGAGGAGTACCAGAAGCGGCACGGAAGCAAGGAGGGCTGAAGGGGGTACGGCGAGCACGGAGAGCACGGAGAGCACGGAGAAGCCACGCGAGCGGTTTCACGGATCGTGCGGTCGAAGCCGGTATACGCTCGCGGCCGTGCGGCGGTCGCTCGCGCTCCTCGTGATCGCCAAGCGCGGGTGGGTCTGCGACCCCCCCGCGGGCCCCCCCGCCCCGATGCTCGGTGCGATCGCTCGCTACGGCGGAGTGAATCCGCCTTCGCTCCCTTCTTCTGGGTGCTCGGCCACCACGCGAGCGGTTTCACGGATCGTGCGGTCGAAGCCGGTATACGCTCGCGGCCGTGCGGCGGTCGCTCGCGCTCCTCGTGATCCTCGTCGTCATCGACGTGGTCCTGCTCTTCCCCGGCGGCCGCGAGGCGCGGTCTCGCGACCGCTCGGCAGCCGGAGCGAGGGCGCCGGCAAGGGTGGGGCTCGTCTTCGACGTCGGCGGACGCGGTGACCGCTCCTTCAACGACGCGGCCTACGCCGGCATGGTCCGCGCCGAGCGGGAGCTGGGGATCGAGGCGGAGCTCATCGAGCCCGGCGAGGGCGCAGACCGCGAGAGCGCGATCCGCATCTTCGCCGCGCGCGGGTTCGACCTCGTCATCGGCGTCGGCTTCATCTTCTCGAACGACCTGACGCTTCTCGCGCGAGAGTACCCTCGGGTCCACTTCGCGTGCATCGACTACGCGCCGCCGATGCGTGACGGCAGGCCGTTGCCGATCCCGAAGAACCTCGTGGGGCTCAAGTTCCGGGAGGAGGAGGGCTCGTTCCTCGTGGGCGCGGTCGCCGGTCTCGTCTCGCGATCGAAGGTCGTCGGGTTCGTGGGCGGAATGGACATGCCGCTCATCCACAAGTTCGAGGCCGGGTATCGGGCCGGCGTCGGGCGGGTCTGCCCCTCGTGCCGTGTCGTCGTGCAGTACGCCGGGTCGACGCCCGCGGCGTTCAAGGACCCGGTCAAGGGCGCGGCGCTCGCGGTCAGCCAGGTGGGGCAGGGGGCCGACGTCATCTTCCACGCCTCCGGCTCGACAGGCCTCGGCGTCATGCGCGTCGCGCGGGACCGGCACATCCGGGCGATCGGCGTCGACGCCGATCAGTTCGAGGACGGGCTGCACCCGGGCTCCACCACACGGTCTGCGGTCATCACGAGCATGGTCAAGCGTGTGGACGTCGTGGTCTACGAGACCATCCGCGCGGTGATCGAGCGGACGTTCCGCGGCGGCGTCCGCGTGTTCGGCCTTCGCGAGCACGGCGTCGACTACGTCCACGACTCGAGCCACGGCAGGGACATCCCGGCGCACGTCGTCCGTCGCGTCGAGGAGCTTCGTGCAAGCGTGATCGCGGGGCGGATCCGCGTCCCGGAGGCGCCGTGAGCCCGACCCCCCTCGCGTCGCTCCGAGCCGTCTCCAAGAGCTTCGGAGAGACGCGCGCGGTCCAGGGCGTCGACCTCGACGTGGCTTCCGGCGAGGTCCTCGCCGTCGTGGGAGAGAACGGCGCCGGCAAGAGCACGCTCATGCGGATGCTCGCCGGGATCCACGCCCCCGACTCCGGGCAGGTCGACGTGGCAGGACGGCCCCTCGCGCCCCGGCCTGCGGCCGCGATCGCTGCGGGGATCGGCATGGTCCACCAGCACTTCATGCTGGTCGGCCGTCTTTCCGTCGCAGAGAACGTCGTCCTCGGCGAGGAGCCACGACGCGGCTTCTTCCTGGACCTCGGCCGAGCGAGGGCCGCCGTTCGCGAGCTGTCCCGCGAGCACGGCCTCGCGATCGATCCCGATCGGCTCGTCGACGACCTGTCGGTCGGCGAGCGGCAGCGAGTCGAGATCCTCAAGGTCCTGTATCGCGGTACCAGGCTCCTCGTACTGGACGAGCCGACTGCGGTCCTGACGCCCGACGAGTCGCGCCGGCTCATCACCATGGCGCGGGCGTTCGCCGCGCGCGAGGGCCACGCGGTCGTGATCGTCTCGCACAAGCTCGACGAGGTCCTCTCGGTGGCGGACCGGATCGTCGTGCTGCGTCGCGGCTGCAAGGTCTCGACCGCCCTGCGGGGCGCGACGACGGCCGAGGAGCTGGCGGACGCGATGGTCGGCCGCCACGTCGAGCTGCCTCGCCGGACCGCCGGCGACGCCCCTCGAGAGGGATCCGCCCTCCTGGAGCTTCGCGGCCTGAAGGTTCGACGTGACGATGGGACGATCGCCGTGGACGGGATCTGCCTCGGGGTCCGCGGGGGCGAGATCGTCGGCGTCGCGGGGGTGGAGGGAAACGGTCAGGCCGAGCTCGTTTCTGCCGTCGCGGGACTGGCCCGGCCTGCGGCGGGGTCCATCGTGCTCTCGGGCCGAGACGTGTCGAGGCTCGACGTGGCCGAACGGCAGGCGCTCGGCCTCGCGGTGATCCACGAGGATCGTCAGCTTCGCGGACTCCTCCTGGGCCTGTCGGTGGCCGAGAGCTTCGCCCTGGGCCGCACCAGCGAGTGGACGCGCCGGGGGCTGTTCGATCGCGGCCGGCTCGCCGCGAGCGCGGCGGCCGGCATGAAGCGATTCGACGTCCGCGCGGACGGGCCCACGACTCCCGTCGCCGCGCTTTCAGGCGGAAACCAGCAGAAGGTGGTGTGCGCGCGGGAGGTGGGCCGGCAGCACGTGGTGCTGGTCGCGGCCCAGCCGACACGCGGCGTCGACATCGGCGCGATCGAGGTGATCTACCGCGAGCTCTTGGCCGATCGCGCCCGCGGCGCGGCGATCCTCTTGATATCGGCGGACCTCGGCGAGCTCAGGGCGCTCTGCGATCGGATCCTGGTCCTCTACCGCGGCCGGATCGTCGGCGAAGCGACGGCCCAGGAGGCTTCGGATGAGCGGCTCGGTCGCTGGATGACCGGCGCCGAGAGCGTGGGAGAGGCTCGCGATGCGTGAGCTCGTCGCGCCCGCCCTTGCGATCGCCGTCTGCGTGCTCGTCGGAAACCTCTTGATCCTGGCCGTCGGCCAGCAGCCGCTCGAGGTGTGGAGCGTCCTCGCGGCGGGGACCTGGGGCAACGGCTACGGCATCGGACAAGTTCTCTTCAAGGCGACACCGCTCGCGCTCGCGGGCCTGTCGGTCGCGATCGCGCTCAACGCCGGGCTCTTCAACATCGGCGCGGAAGGACAGCTCTCGCTCGGCGCGCTCGCGACGGCCGTGGTCGGGCTCGCGCTGCCGAGGTCGACGCCCTGGCCCCTGGCGCTCTTTGCCGCGATCGGCGCCGGGGTGATCGCTGGGGCCGTCGTCGGCGCGATCCCGGGCGTGCTCAAGGCGCGGTTCGGAGCGCACGAGGTGATCGGCACGATCATGCTCAACTTCATCGTCCTCGCGCTGATCAACTGGCTGGTCGCGCCCGGACGGCTGGCGCAGCCCGAGTCGCAATCGACGGCGCCGGTGATCGCGGCGGCGACGATCCCGCGGCTGTCGAGCTTCGTGCCGGCGCTGGGCGGATCGGCTGCGAGCCTGGCCGCTCTCCTGGCCGTTGCGGTTGCCTGGCTCACCCACTTCGGGTTCCGCCGAACCACGCTGGGCTACGAGCTCGTCGCCTTCGGACTTCGACCGGCGGCCGCCGAGGCAGGCGGCATTCGCGCCGGACGCGTCATCGTCGTCGCGATGGCTCTCTCCGGAGGCGTCGCGGGGCTCGTCGGAGCGAACAACGTCCTCGGGTACAAGCACTACTTCGAGGCCGGATTCTCCGGGGGCATCGGGTTCATGGGGCTCGCGGTCGCGCTGCTGGGCCGCAACCATCCCCTCGGGATCCTCCTCGCGGCGCTCCTGTTCGGCACGCTCTCGCAGGGCGCGCTGGCCATCAACGGAGTCGTCCCCAAGGAGCTCATCGACGTCCTGCAGGCGATCGTCATCCTCGCGGTCGTGGCGGCGTCCTCGGACGTGCTCCGGAGGGGGACGAGATGATCGGCACTCTCCTCCTGCAGACGCTGGCGCTGGCCATTCCGTACGTCCTCGCGGCGCTCGGAGGGGTCTTCTCGGAGCGCGGCGGCGTCATCAACATCGCCCTCGAGGGGATGCTCCTCACGGGCGCCTTCTTCGCCGCGCTCGGTGCCCACGCGGGCGGGACGACACTCGGCCTGGTCGCGGCCGTCGGCGCGTCCGCCGCGCTCGCAGGTCTCCACGGCCTCCTGTGCGTTCGCTTCCGCGCCGACCACGTCGCCGCGGGGCTGGGCATCAACCTCTTGGCGTCGGGCCTGACCCGCTTTCTCCTCATGGCGTGCTTCGACTCGGCGTCGAACTCTCCGATGCTCCCTGGAATGGGCCAGGGGGTGCTCGCGAGCCCGATGCTCTGGGGCACCATCATCCTGGTCGCCCTCTCGCACGTCGCGCTCGCCAGAACGCCTTTCGGGCTGCGCCTCCGCGCCGCAGGCGAGCACCCGCAGGCCGCGCACAGCCTCGGGGTGCCCGTCGACCGTGTGAAGATTTGTGGCGTCATCGCCTCCGGCGCTCTCGCGGGGCTCGGCGGAGCCTTCCTCGCCCTCGACAACCACCAGTTCACGGCCGAGATGTCCGCCGGTCGGGGCTACATCGCGCTCGCGGCGGTGATCTTCGGCAAGTGGCGGCCCGTGCCCGTCGCCGCCGCTTGCCTCCTGTTCGCCTTCGCCGATGCCCTGCAGATCGAGCTGCAGGCCGTGCTCTCCGGCTACAAGCAGTTCGTCCAGATCCTGCCGTACGCGCTGACGCTCGCGGTCCTCGCGGGCTTCATAGGCCGCTCGCGCCCGCCGGCCGCTCTGGGTGCGCGGTAGAAAACCGCCGCGCGATCTGCGACGCTCTGGGGATGATTGGAAGACCTTCGCGCATCTGCGGTCTCGTCTTGCTTGCTGCTCTGGCCTCTGCTCCCGGGCTCGCTCGGGCGGACCTTGTGCGTGGCTGGGTGGAGGGCCGGGCCGACCTGTACGGCGGCTCGAGCGACCTGTTCACGCGGTTCGACAACCGGATCGGCCTCGGGGTCGAGGGCGGGCTCGAGCTGTTCGCCATCACGCTGTTCGGCGAGGCCCTGATGATGGGCACGGACCAGTGGCTCTTGACCGCCAACCTCGGCATGGACGTGAGCTTCGGCTCGAGCGTGCGGTTCACGATCGGCGGCTACACCGGGCCGGTCCTCATGGTCTTCCCCGAGTCCCAGGCGCCGAGCGGGACCGATCTGTCGGGCCTCCCGCCGGAGCAGCAGCAGGCTCTGCTCGTCGCGGGCGGCTACGCGAGCCTCGACGAGGCAGAGGCGGAGCTCGACCTGTACGGCGAGGAAGAGGACGATCTGGGCCGGATGGCCTTCGGCTGGAACCTGATTCGCGCGCGCGCGGCGGTCGACCTGCGCCTGATGCCGGCGGTCTACCTTGGCGTCGCCGGTCAGGTCGGCTACCACCTCCTCGTCAGCGGCGACGACGTCGCGGCTGGCGCGAAGAACGAGGCGATCGACAAGTTCGCCAAGTCGAACGGCATCGACCCGAGCTCGGAGCTGGTGGGCGAGCTGCGCACCGCCGTCGGGGCGCGCCCGGTCGACAAGGGCTCGCTCGACGGCTTCAACTACGACCTGCACGCGTACATCCGCATCGAGCTCTGAGCACAGCCCAGGCTACAGGCAGCCTTCCTCGATCGCCGCGCGAATGGCCTCGGCACCCTGCTCGGTCTGGAAGACGCCGTGCGGCGTCTCCTCGACCAGCGTGATCTCGGTCCCGCTCGTGATCGCGCCCGCAAACGCGAGCCCCTGGGTGAGCGCCGCGCCGCAGTCGAGCATGCCGAAGACGAAGTGCACGAGCGTCCCGGGGAAGTCGAGGGTCGCTCCCTCGGCCAGCACGCTGTCCGCCCGCAGGCGCTCGGCGTCGCCAGGGCCGGGATCGCTGCACGGCGTTTCGGGAACATAGGCGCCGTCGACCTGGTCCACGCCTCCGCCGGCGTAGGTGCAGAGGTTGCCCTGGCAGCTCATCTCCTCGGGCACGAGCGCGAGGCACTCGTCGCTCCACGAGTCGCGAGCGCAGCCGTAGTCGAGGTACGCGAACGGCGGGCCTCCCGTCGGCACGGCGAGGTCGAGGATCGCGCCCCGGCCCCACCGCGCGAGCGCGTAGGCGATCTCTCCGGAGCCAGCGGAGTTGCCCGAGGCGCAGAACGCCCCATCGGAGTGGAGCTCGTCGTGCACCCACGTGAGCAGCGTCGCGTAGCGACAGGACAGCGGCCCGACCCCGCCGGGCCCCGTCGTCCAGCCGTTCTCGCCCTCCCATGCCCGCTGGACGATCCTGTATCCGGCCTGCACGAGATCCTCGAGCATGCGTCGCGCGGTGGGGGTCGTCTCGTAGAACCCCGTGCCGGGTCCCCCGCTGCCGAAGACCACCGTCCCCCGCGCCTGGCCCTCGCCCGGCGTGTTGCGAATGCTGGCGCCGAGCGGCTCGATCCCGGGGCATGCCACCTCCACGGTCGAGCACTCGGTGCCGGGCAGGTCGCCCACGCCGTCCGCGCAGTCCTCCTCCAGCACGGTCACCAGCCCGAGCTCGGGTTCGGGACCTGGCGCGGCGTCGGTAGCGGCGTCTGTAGCTGCGTCGGTCCCGCCGCCGCGCGCCGCGTCAGCTCCGGCGTCCCCTGCGGCGCCCGCGTCGCCGCCGACCGCTGCGTCTGCGCCGGCAGGCCCCCGGGCGTCGTCGTCCGAGCACCCGACGGTTGCAGGAATCCACAAGAGGACGACAAGAGTGTGTCTCATCCAGCAATCGTCCTACGATCGGCGCCGGCAGGCCAGAAAGTGCGTGCGGTGGTGCCTTTCCCAACGCACGACACCGCTTTTCACGCCGATCTCCGGCCCCCGCTCCGCCGCGTCAGCCGCCTGAATAGTGCGGCCGCCCGGCGCGAGTCGGCCCGGGTCGGCCGAACGTCACCACAAAACTCCTCGCACCGGCGCTCCAGCTCGGCATCCTCCAGGCGTTCCTCGATCACCGTCGTGACCCAGGTCGACACCGGCTCGTCGCCCGCGGCCTTCTTGATCTTCGTCGCCACGCGGTCGGGTACGCTGATGGTGATCCGCTTGATCGACATGACATCAGCATGACACGCCCGAGGTGCCTAGTACCGGCACGCCCGAGGTGCCTTCGGGCGGCGACGTCGTCGCCGAGTCGCGAGCTGGGCCACCGCAGCCAGCCCAAGTGCGCCGGCTGCGGCGGAGCGCCCGCCTGGCGCGCTGCAGCCACAACCGCCGGAGAAGCCTGGCGCCCCGGCTCCACCGTCGGCCGGGTCGGGCGCGCCATCGCTCGATGCCGCCGCGTCCGGCGCGGGCCCCGAATCGAACCCGGGCAGTGCGGACGCATCGCGCCCTGCGCCCGCGTCCGTCGCCGCTCCCGCGTCGCTCGCAGCGCCCGCGTCGGGGTCGCCCGGAAGATCGGGCGGACCGAGCCTGCGGGCGAGCTGGTCCTCGTACAGCGACGCCGGGTCGAGGTCTTCTCCTTCGCCGCTTCCTTCGGTGAAGTCGATCGGCGCAGTGCCGTCTCCTCCCGGCGTCCGGACCTCGCTCGCCGCGCCGCGGGTCCCGATGACGTAGCCCTCGCCGAACTGCCCGGAGTCGACGATGAACCGCTCGAAGAACTGATCGTCGGGGTAGGCGACGCCCTCCGTGTTCCAGATTACCGACTCGGTCGTCGAGTGTCCGTGGCCACAGCAGTCGCGGAATCGCGCCTCGACGAAGTCGCCGTCGAGCGACAGGTTGTCGACGAGGTTGGCCGCGGACAGGTGCATGTGGAAGTCGCTGGGCAACCGGGCGTCGCGCGAGGTCGACCGGTGAAGGACGTTCCCGCTCGTCTGCATCAGCCCGAACGTGAAGTCGTGCCGCCCGCCCTCGGCCGTGCAGCGGGTGGCCAGGCACTCCTGGCCCGCGAAGACGAAGAGGTTGCCGTTGCCGCCCTCGCCCCGGTACTGGGGCTTCTGAAGGTGGGTGTCGGCGATCGTGACGAACCTGCACGCATCGGTCCGGATGCCGTTGGACAGCAGGTGAACGTCGCGCCCGTTGTCCGCCGTACGAAAGCTCGACACGTCGCGGACCCACCCGTGGACGACGTTGTTGAGGTAGATGGCGAACGAGTCGTGCATCTCCCACGCGCCCGTCCCCTCGCGGGCGTAGTCCTCGTCGCCGGTGCCCGGCGTCTCGTTCTCGAGATTCCCGATCGCCAGATGCTCGATGCCGACCTCCTCGAGCGGCGCCTCGAGGTGGTTGACCCTCGCGGCGTCGCGAACGTGGTGCGTGGTCCGCGTGGGGACGTCGATTCCCAGAATGCGAGCGACCGGGTCGATCGACACGACGCGGCGGTGATGGATGATCCCCCCGAGCTCCTCGGGCACCCAGGTTCCCGTCATGCCGTAGTCGGCGATGAGGTCGGCGGTGGGGTCCGAACGGATCACGATCCAGTCGCCGACCGCGTAGCCGTCGACGGACTCGACGGCCACCTCGAGGCTGCGCGCGGGCAGGTCCGCCGCGAGCATCCTGTCGTCCGACGGCGACCAGTACCAGGAGCTGTGCTGGTCTGCGTAGGGCCGGACCAGGATGATTCGCTTTCCACGCATCGAGGTCTCGGCGTTCAAGAGGAACGTCTCGTCGGGCCCTTCGCCGCGGAGAACGACGCCGCTGTGCGCCATGGTCAGCGCCGCCGCCGCCCCGCCGGGCGGCGACACCCGGTACGTCCCCGCCGGCAGGAGCACGACACCGCCGCCCGCGGCTCCCGCGTCGTCGATCGCGCGCTGGATCGCGACGGTCGAGTCGACGCCGCCCGTTGGGTCGGCGAGATAGGCGGCGTCGGTGACGTCGAAGAGCGGCCCCGGCGGCTCGTCCGGGATGGGCTCGGAGCCCTCGTGGTAGCCGGCGTGCGAGAAGTCGTGAAGGAACCGCCCGTCGCCGTCGCTCCACCCTGGTTCCCAGTCCTCCGGGTACAGCGCGCTCCGCCAGCCCAGGGCGGAGGTCGCCATCAGAACGAGCGCCAGCCGCGCGGAGGTGCTCAACTAGCTCGCGACCTCGAGGATCTTGGACCGCATCCGCGGCTTGCGTGCGCCGACCACGTAGGCGCGCCGCACCCGCGACGCGGCGGCGCCGGCGCGGGCGGCGTCCGTGCCGGCGTGGTGGACGACCGCCAGGAGCTCGCCCTTGGCGACGGCGTCGCCTGTCTTGCGCTCGAGGACGATGCCCACGGAGGGATCGATGGTCGCGTCGGCGCGGTCCCGCCCGGCGCCCAGCGACATCGCCGCCAGGCCAATCTCTTCCGCGTCGATCCCCGTCACGAAACCGGTGCGATCGGCTCGCACTGGCAGCATCGCGGGCGCCCGCGGGAGGCGAGCCGGGTCGTCGACCGCGCGGGGGTCGCCGCCCTGCGCCTCGACCAGCCGGCGCATTCGATCGAGCGCCTCGCCGGAGCGGATGAGCGCATCGAGCCGGGCGCGCGCTGCTTCGAGCCCCCTGGCCTTCTTGCCGAGGACGAGCATGTGCGCCCCGAGCTCGCGCGTAACCTCGACCAGATCCCTCGGGCCGCCGCCCCTGAGGACGTCGAACGCCTCGGCCGTCTCCAGCGCGTTCCCCACCGCCAGGCCGAGCGGTTCATCCATCGCGGTCAGCACCGCCACGACCTTCTTCTTCGCGCGCTTCCCGACCGCCGCGAGCGCACCGGCCAGGGTGCGGGCGTCCTTCCGCGACTTCATGAACGCTCCCCGCCCGACCTTCACGTCGAGCACCAGGGCATCGATCCCCTCGGCGAGCTTCTTCGACATGATGCTCGCCGCGATGAGCGGCACCGACTCGACGGTCGCGGTCACGTCCCTGAGCGCGTAGAGCTTGCGGTCGGCGGGCGCTATCTCGCGGGTCTGACCGATCAGGCAGACGCCGAGGCGGCCGACGATCTCCACGAACCTCTCGATCGACAGGTCCACCCTGAAGCCCGGGATGGCCTCGAGCTTGTCCAGCGTACCGCCGGTGTGGCCGAGCCCTCGTCCCGAGATCATGGGCACCGGAACGCCCGCGGCCGCCACGAGCGGCGCGAGCGCGAGCGAGACCTTGTCGCCGACGCCTCCCGTCGAGTGCTTGTCGACCTTGACGCCGGGGATCGCGGACAGATCCAGAACGGTGCCCGAGTGGAGCATGGCGTCGGTGAGGGCAGCCATCTCGGCCTCGTCCATGCCGCGGTAGAAGACCGCCATGCAGAAGGCGGCCATCTGGTAGTCGGGAATCTGGCCCGCGGTGTATCCCTCGATCAGCGCCCGGATGTCGCGGGGGCTCAGGGCCTCCCCGTCGCGCTTTGCGCGGATTACCTCGTAAGGACGCATGAACGTACGAGCTCGCCCGGATCAGTACTTCCCGCCCGACGCCTTGCCGTTCTTTCCGCCGACGATCGCGACCGAGGCGCTCGCCCCGATCCGGGTCGCCCCGGCCTTCATCATCTTCTCGGCGTCCTCGGTGGATCGAACCCCGCCGGACGCCTTCACGCCCATCTCGTCGCCGACGACCCGCCGCATGAGCGCGACGTCCTCGACGGTGGCGCCGCCGGGACCGAAGCCGGTGGACGTCTTGACGAACGCCGCACCGGCGGCGCGGCTCAGCGCGCAGCCGATGATCTTCTCCTCCTGGCTCAGCGCGCCGGTCTCGAGGATCACCTTGACCGGATGGGGCCTCGAGGCCTGCACGACCGCGCGGATGTCCTCCTCCACCTGGGCGTACTCGCGCGACTTGAGCGCGCCGATGTTGATCACCATGTCGATCTCGTCGGCGCCCATCCGCACGGCCTCGCGCGCCTCGAACGCCTTGGCCTGCGTGCTCATCGCGCCGAGCGGAAAACCGACCACCGCGACCGCCATGACCGGCGAGCCCCTGAGCATCTCCTTGACGACGCGGACGTTGGCGGAGTTGACGCACACGCTGGCGAACCCGTACCGCTTCGCCTCGTCGCAGAGCTTCTTCAGGTCCTCGCGCGTCGCGTCCGGCTTGAGCAGGGTATGGTCGATTGCCGCGGCCAGGTCTCCCCGCACCTGGCCGATCCCTGGCGCCGCGCCCACACGACAGGCGCCCGAGTCGCGGATGAGCGCCACGTCGTCGGCCCGCCGCGCCGCGCAGAGCCCCTCGCCGCTGCACTCCTCCCGGCTCGCGCAGCAAGGGCTCTTGCGCATCTCTCCAGCCAGCCGGAGCCGGACGCGCGAAGCGACCGCGTCCACCAGCTTGTCGAGGTCGGAGTCCATTGGGTGGGAAGCTACCGGAACAGCCGGTTCAGGTCCAGGTTGAGCGTCGTCGGGCGGCCCACCCGGATCATCACGGTCGTACGCTTGGTTCCGAGGTCCGGATTCTTCAGCACGAGCGTGTGGTGGCCCGCGGCGAGGCGGACACCGCTCAGGGGGCTCACTCCGAGGAAGCGATTGCCATCGTAGACCTTGCACCAGGGGCGCGTTCGGAGGCTGAGCGTTCCATCGCCCGCGGACGGCGGCGGCGCCTTCGTGCCGCCGGCAGGCGGACGCTGCGTCCCGGCGGGGTTCGGGGGCGTGTTGTGCACGGGTAGTGGTGCGGGAGGAGCAGGAGGCGCGGGTCTGAGCGTGATCGCCTGGACGTCACCGGCCCTCAGGACGACCTCGATGGTCTCGGCCTGGCACCCTTCGCCCTGCGAGGTGATCATGTGGCGCCCTGCAGGCACCTCGGTCGAGTCGCCCCCGAGCGCCGAGCCGTCCACCAGCACCTCACACCGGCTGGGGCGGTCCTCGAGGACGATGACGGCCACGGCGCTCGCCGGCGGAGGCGGCGGTGCGGGAGTCGGCAGTGCGATCCTGGGCGGCGGCGGCGGAAGCAGGGGGATCCGACCGCCGCGGTCGCCCAGCGGCTCGGAGGCGATGACGGGCGGCTGCCGCAGAGAGGCCACGACGGCGCTGGTCGCGGCAAAGACGATCAGCGCCGCGACGACCGCGGCGCCAATCCACAGCGTGCGCGCCGGCAGCCCGGCGACGGTCGCGGGCAGCCTCGCGACGGCGCCGGGCAGCCCCTTCCACAGCGCCCGCAGACCGCGCTCGGTCGCGGCGTCGCGTCCGGTCACCGTCGGAGCGAGGTTGCCGGCGACCGGCACGTCCGCTTCGGCGAGGTGCGTTCGCAGGTTGGTGTCCCATCCCTCGGGCAGGACCGGCGCGGCCGCCTCGGCCTGCGTCGGCTGATCGCCCGCGAGCAGGCCCGTCGCCGTCGCGCCGTGCGCCTCGGTCTTGCGCTCGGGGAAGATGGCATGCAGGTACTCGGCGAGCAGGATGGAGTTCGAGACGAGCTGGCCCGCCAGCATCACCCTCTCCAGGTCGAGCTGCATGTCGCGCGCGGACTGATAGCGGTGGTCGGGCTCGGCCACGACCGCCCGGTCCACGACGTCCTGCAGTCCCGCGGGGATCCCCGAGCGCACGGTCTCGAGCCGGGGGACCCGGCAGTGAGTGACGAGGTCCATGGTGTCCGTCGCCGTCTCGCCCTGGAAGAGGCGCGCGCCGGTCACGAGCTCGTACAGGAGCGCGCCGATGCTGAAGACGTCCGAGCGTGCGTCGATCGTCCTGCCGCGGATCTGCTCGGGCGACATGTACGAGAACTTGCCCTTGAGGATCCCGGCCTGGGTCTGCTCGGCCTTGACCGTGGCCTTCGCGATCCCGAAGTCCACGAGCTTCACGCCGCCCTCGAAGGACACCATGATGTTCTGCGGCGTCACGTCTCGGTGCACGATCTCGAGGGAAGCACCCGAGCGATCGTTGAGCGTGTGCGCGTAGTAGAGCGCCTCGCAGGTGTAGGCGATGACGCGCACCGCGTGCTCGAGCGGCAACGGGTGCCCGCGCAGGATGAGCTGCCGGAGGTTGACGCCGTCGATCAGCTCCATCGCGATGAAGTACAGACCGTCAATCGAGCCGAAGTCGTAGATGTGGCCGACGTTCGGGTGCGAGAGCCTCGCCGCGATCCTCATCTCGTCGAGGAACATGCGGACGAACTCCTCGTTCTCCGTGAACGCGGGGAGGATCCGCTTGATCACGAGAAAGCGCTCGAAGCCCGCCGGCCCGGGCTGGGCGGCGAGGAAGATCTCCGCCATCCCGCCGCGAGCTATCCGCTGGATGAGCTGATACTTGCCGAACTCCCGTACGGCCCCTGGCGACACCGCCCTCGGAGGATATCACCCCTTACGCCGAAGGACGCGGGTCTCCCCGACGCGCATCGTGAGCTTCTCCGCGTCGAAGTGCTCGGCAAGCGGGATGGAGAACTTGCGCGAAGCCCCGGTGAGCTCCTTGAACCCCTGGGCCGTGATCGATCCGGACCTCTGCAGGACCTCCGAGAGGCGCTGGCGGAGCGCGCCGAGCGCGCCGGCGTCGAAGTACAGCTCGTCGGTGACGCGCACGACACGGGACGCCGTCTGGAGCATCTTCAGGGCCGCGAGCGCGTCTCGCTCGTTCGCGCCGATCGCCTGAGCCAGCTCCTTGACCCGCGGGGGCTGCAGGCCCCCCGTCTCGAGCAGCCTCGAGACCTTGTCGGCCAGCTCGCTGCCGCGGCCCTCCTCACGCGGACGGTGAGTCGGCAGACGCACGGTGTCGCGCTCCACCACGATCCGACCGCGGCCGGCCAGGTTCTCGAGCACGCGCTGGTAGAGGCGCGGGCCGGTGCCGAAGAGGCGCGTGCGAAGCTCCTCTCTGGCGATCCCTGGCTCGAGGGGCTTTTGCGCGTGGTGCTCGGCGATCGCCTGGCACGCCGCCTGCTCGAGCTGCGAGATGGTCTCGGGGTGGACCAGGCGGCCGGGCTCCACCTCGATGGCGGTGCCCGCCTTCTTGGCCATGGCCAGCGCACCCGCGGGATCGGGCGCGACCCTCCGCCTGAGATCGGCGACCTCCAGGCCGACCGGTCCCGACCACCGCACCTCGGCTGCGACCTTCTCCGCTGGGCCCGCGGTCTCGATGATCCGGGCGCGCTCGGCGGCATCCGCGCGTCGCCGGTAGCCGCCCGCGAAGGGCCTGAGCACCGTTCCGCCGCCGATCGTGCCGCCCCATGGCGCGAGCGCGGTGTCCCCGCGCAGGATGAAGCGATCGCCCTGGAGCATGACGAGCGGGGTGTCGAGCCGGATCCGGCAAAGCGCCGCGCCGTCGGGCGCGAGCCCCGCGCCGTCGAGGACGACCATGCTCGCGAGGCTCGTCGCGGTGCCCACGTGAAGGACGACCCTCGACCGGCGCCCGAGGGGCTTCTTGCAACCGGCGAGCAACTCGACTCGCGCGTCGAGCTCGCGGCTGGGGATGAGCTCGCCCTCCTTCACCAGCCACTGCCAGCGCTCGACCTCGTCGGACTCGACGCCTGCGAGGTTCACCGCCAGCCTGGTGCCCGCATCGACGTGGTTGGTCGCCTCGCCATGGATCTGCAGGCCGCGGATCTTGCCGCCCGCGCCCGAGGGCAACAGGCGAACGGCCTGTCCGACCTCGAGGCGGCCCGAGACGAGCGTGCCCGTCACCACGACGCCGAAGCCCTTGATCGTGAACGCCCGGTCCACGGGCAGCCTCGCAGGACCCGAAGGATCGCGCCCAGGGATTCGGGCGGCGGCTGCGTCGATCGCGCGCAGGAGCTCCGCGATCCCAGCTCCCTGGTGCGCCGAGACCGGCACGATCGGCGCGCCCTCGAGGAAGGTGCCGCGGACGAGGCCGAGGACGTCGTCCTTGGCGAGCTCGACCATGTCGGCGTCGACCGCGTCGATCTTGGTCAAGGCGACGACGCCGGTCTGGATGCCGAGGAGCCGGCAGATCGCCAGATGCTCGCGGGTCTGCGGCATCACGCCCTCGCTCGCCGCCACTACGAGCAGCGCGAGGTCGATTCCACCGGCTCCGGCCACCATGGTCCTGACGAACCGCTCGTGCCCAGGGACGTCGACGATCCCGGCGCGGGCGCCGCTCGGCAGCGCAAGGGGCGCGAAGCCGAGCTCGATCGTGATCCCGCGCTCCTTCTCCTCGGGCAAGCGGTCCGTGTCGACCCCCGTCATCGCCTTCACGAGCGCGGTCTTTCCGTGATCGATGTGACCGGCGGTGCCTATGACTACGGAGCGCATGAAAAGGTTTCTAGGATAGCAGGCGCCGAGCGTTCGTAATACGATGCCCCGCACTACGCGAGAGTTGTCCATGCTTTCTCGGCGCACCATCTTCGGCCTTTCGCTCCTCCTGTCCGCCGTCGCGGGTTGTGGGGACGACGACCGGCCGGAGGGCGGCGTCGACGCCGGGCTCGACGCCGCGACCGACGCGAGCCCGGTCCCGGACTCCGGCGAGCCCGACGCGCCCTGGGAGCCGGCACCTCCCTTCCCGGACGACTTCCTGTGGGGATCCGCGACCGCCCCGTACCAGATCGAGGGTGGGCTCCACGACAGCGACTGGTATCGGTGGGAGAGGCTCGGCAAGATCTCGAGCTGCGACAGCGCCGACGACGGACCCGACGGATGGAACCTGTGGGAGGAGGACCTCGACCTCGCCCGGGACCTCGGCACGAACGCCTACCGGTTCGGCATCGACTGGTCCCGCCTGTACCCGACGCGGGAGGCGTGGGACGCGGACACGCCGGACGCCGAGGCCGTGCAGCGCTACCACGACATGCTCGCGGGGATGCGCGAGCGCGGCATCGCGCCGATGGTGACGCTCCAGCACTTCGTCCTGCCGACCTGGCTGAGCGAGCCGTGCGACCTGGACAACCGCCCCGGCTGGCTCATGCCCGAGATGATGGACCTCTTGCCGGAGTGGGCGCGCCGCGTGGCGCTGGAGTTCGGCGACGAGGTCGACCTCTGGATCACCATCAACGAGCCGATGGTCTACGACGTGGCGGCGAACTTCCTCGGCATGTTCCCCCCGGGCGCTCGTCACTCGGGCATCATGACGCCCGAGCTCGCCTTCGAGGACATGATCCTCACGGCGAGGCACATGATCTACGCGCACGCCGCGGCCTACGACGCGATCCACGAGGTCGACGACACGGCGCTGGTCTCGATCGCGAAGAACAACCGGGCGTTCGAGCCTTCCAACCTGGACAGCCCGGCGGACCAGGAGGCGACGGACGGGCTTCGCTACGCGATGAACCGCGTGTTCCTCGACGCGATCATCCGTGGCGACCTCGATCTGACCCTGGACGGGGACACGGACGACGAGGGTGAGGGGAGCGCCATCCCCGAGCTCGTCGGTCGCGCGGACTTCATCGGCCTGAACTACTACTCGCGCACCCTCGTGATGTCGATCGAGGACTTCCCGCTGCCGGGGATGCCGCTGTTCGAGCCGTTCCCGACGCCCGAGCCCAAGACCGACTTCGGGTGGGACATCTATCCCGCGGGCTTCGCCGTGGTCCTCGAGGAGCTGCGCGAATACGGGTTGCCCGTCTACATCACCGAGAACGGCATCGCAGACTCGGGCGACGTGATGCGCGCTACGTTCGTCACCGAGCACCTCGACGTCCTCGCCCGGGCAATCGCCTCGGGGATCGACGTGCGCGGGTACTTCCACTGGTCTCTCATGGACAACTTCGAGTGGGTCATGGGCTACTGCCCGCGGTTCGGGCTGTACTCGGTCGACTTCGAGACCAAGGAGCGCACCGCGAGCCTGGGCGCCCAGGCGTACGCCGAGATCATCGCGGCCGGGCGGGTCACGCAGGAGCTCCACGACCGCTACGCCGGGTACGGCGAGCCGACGACCTGCCGTTCGGAGAATTGCCAGGATCCCGCCGAGGAGTGCCCGGAGTGAAGGAGCGAAACCCCAGGACCGGAGAGCAGCTCGTCCCCGACCTCGAACAGCTCGACTACCCCGGCGACGACTCGACCGTCATCACCAGCGCGGCCAAGCTCGGCCTCGACGCGAAGCAGCCGCTCCGCAAGGACCGCGCTTGCCTGATCGTGATCACGGGTGGGGCCGTCGGGGAGCTTCATCCCCTCGACCGTCCCGTCACGGTCATGGGTCGCGGCCGGGAGGCCGACGTCCGGATCGACGACGGTGGGATCTCGCGGCGCCACGCGCGGGTGGTGCGTCTCGAGGAAGGCGGCTTCGTGCTCGAAGATCTCGGGTCGACGAACGGGACCTTCGTCGGCGAGAAGCCCGTGGAGCGTCACGACCTCGTGGACGGCGACCGGATCGGCCTCGGGCGGACCACGGTCCTCAAGTTCACGATGCAGGACGAGCTGGAGGAGACGTTCCAGCGCCAGATGTACGAGTCCGCGGTGCGCGATCCGCTGACGCGGGCGTTCAATCGCAAGTACTTCATGGACCGCCTACGCACCGAGCTCTCGTTCGCGAACCGGCACCGCACGAGCGTGTCGCTTCTCCTGCTCGACATCGATCACTTCAAGCGGATCAACGACACGCGCGGCCACCTGGCCGGCGACTGCGTTCTGCGCTCGCTGTGCGGCCAGCTTCACAAGCTGGTGCGCGCCGAGGACGTCGTGGCCCGCTACGGAGGCGAGGAGTTCGCCGTGCTCGTGCGCGGCATCGACCCGAGATCGACCGAGATCCTCGCCGAGCGCATCCGCCGGAGCATGGAGTCGCTCGGGGTCCCGTGGCCCGGCGGCGACATGAGGATCACGGTGTCGATCGGCATCGGCTTCACTCCCGACGGCGTGGCCCTCGACACGCCCGAGAAGATCATCGCCAAGGCCGACGAGAACCTCTACGCCGCGAAGAACGCCGGCCGCAACCGCGTCGTGATGTGAGGGGAGTCAGAAGCTCTTCAGGCCGCTCAAGATGCGCTTCGAGATGACGATGCGCTGGATCTGGCCCGTGCCCTCGAAGATGTCGAAGACCTTGATGTCGCGGAACCACTTGTCCAGGAAGGCGTGGTCGCTGCCCGCGGCGGCGCCAGGCGCGCCGCAGACCTCGATGGCCTCGATGCAGGCGAAGATGGCCGCCTGGCCGGCGTACGCCTTGGCCATCGAGGCCTCCTTCGCGTTAGCGAGGCCCCTGTCCGCCATCCAGGCGGCGCGCCAGACGAGCAGCCGGGCGGCGTCGAGGCGGCGGGCGATACGGGCGAGCCGCTCGGCGATCGCGCGGTAGCGAGGGACAGGGCGCGACAAGAGGTAGTGCTCCTTGACGAAGTCGCGGGCGTGCTCGTAGGCGGCGCGGCCGATGCCGATCGCCATCGCGCCCACGAGCGGCCGCGTGGAGTCGAAGGTCTTCATCGCCCCCATGAAGCCTTCCTTCGTGCGGTAGCTGTCCTCGCCGCCGAGCAGGTTCGCGGCCGGGACCCGCGCGTCCTCGAGCACGAGCTCCGCAGTCTCGCTGGCCCTGAGCCCCATCTTCTCCTCGATCTTCCCGATCCGGAAGCCGGGCGTGCCCTTCTCGACCACGAAGGCCCGATGGCCGGCGCGGCCCTGCGCGGCGTCCACCGTCGCGAAGATCACGACCCAGTCGGCGCGGGCGCCGTTCGTGATGAAGCACTTCGTGCCGTTCAGGATCCAGTGGTCGCCGTCCTTGACGCAGGTCGTCCGGATCGCGGCGACGTCGCTGCCTGCCCCCGGCTCGGTCAGACCGTACGCGCCCCAGTGGAGACCGGGCTTCTGGAAGACCCCGAAGAAGCGTTCCTGCTGCTCCGGCGTTCCCATCGAGCGCACCGGCGGTCCACCGAGGCCCGGGCCAGGCAGCGTGAGGACGACCGCGGCGTCGCCCCAGCACATCTCCTCCGAGCCGATCGCGGCCGTGAGGTTCGCGGAGCGGCCGCCTTTCTTGTCCTTGCCGCCCGCCCCGTCGCCCTCGCCGCCGTACTCCTTCGGGATCGCGCCCATCGTGAACGCGTTCCGCATCTCGTTGACCCTGGCGAGGAACTCGGGCGGCAGCCCGTGGTCGCGATCGGCCACGAGCGAGATCGGGCGGACCATCTGCTCGGCGAACATGTGGACGAAAGACTTGATCTGCTGCTGCGTCTCGTTGAGCTCGAAGTCGATCATGCGGCGCTCCTAGGTGAAGATCGGCTGGATGTCCGGGGTCGGCAAGACCGCGGCCAGGTCGTGCTGGACGCCGAGCTCCCCGTCCGCCACGAGCGCGTCCTGGACCGCGACCGGTGGGGCCGTGAGCGCGATGGTCTTGGCGTCGCGCATCATCTTCTCGACACACACGTCGCGGATGAAGCCGGCTCCGCCGTGGAGCTGCACGGCGTCGTCCGCGGCGCGCATCGCGACCTCGAACGCGTGGGCAGCCGCCATCGCAGTTTGCTTTCCCGCGTCCTTGCCGGCGTCCCATCGGGCTGCGGCGCGCCACAGCATCCAGCGGGCACTGTCGAGGTCCATGAGCCTGTCCGCCAGCGTGAAGGCGATCGCCTGGAAGTGACCGATCGGCTTTCCGAAGGCCTGGCGCGTCTCGCAGTACTCGCGGGTGATGTCGAAGGCCGCGCGCGAGAGCCCCACCGCGCGTGCCGCGGAGTGGAGCGAGATCCGCGAGAAGGCTCTGAGGAGCCCGTGGCCCACCTTCTCGACTCCCGAGAGGCGATTCGCCTCGGGGACGACGCACCCCTCCAGCACGAGCTCGCCGAAATGCGCCGCGTCGAGGCCCACTGTCCCCATCCTCGGACCCGCGGTCATCCCCGGCCGGTCGCTCTCGATGACGAATGCGCCGAGGCCCTCCCATCCCGCGGGCTGATCGACCTGGGCGAACACGACCGTCGCCTGGGCAATCCCGCCGTTGAGCACGAAGCTCTTCTTGCCGTCGAGCCGCCAGCCGAGAGCGGTCCTCGTTGCGGTCGTGGACAGCCCGGGCGACGCCGCGGGTCGAGGCTCGCTGAACGCCAGGGCGCCCCGGTGCTTCCACGCATCCGGCTCGCAAAACGGGGCCAAGAGTCGCGTCTTCTGCTCGTCCGTGCCGAGCTCCATGACGACGGCTCCAAGCGATCCGGCCCCGCCCATTGCGTAGGGCACCGCTGCGTCGCCCGCGGCGAGCTCCTCTTCGGCAAGGACCGCGGTGCCGAGGCCGAGACCGGGACCGCCGGCCGACTCCGGGATCGTCAGGGTGGTCACCCCCATCTCGTGCAGCGCCTGCATGACCTCGTCAGGCAGGCAACGGGCCCGCTCGAAGTCCCTCAGACGCGGGCGGAGAACCTTCTCCGCGTAGCTCCTCACCGTGCTCTGAATGAGCTGCTGGTCCTCCGACGGTTCGAACGAGACCATGATAACTCCATTATTTCGCGCGGTTAACCCCTGATTACGTAGAAACGCTATGGAAGAATCGCCGTTATTGCGCAGCGTGTCAAGCCTCTCCGAAGGTCCGTCGACGTGGGCCAGGTCTTGTCGCCGAGCGGTCGAGTGGTTAAGTGGCCGCCGCTCCCTCAGAGCCAACCATGCCGGCGGCCCGGCGCATCCCACGAGTCAGACGCGACCTGAAGATCCTCGAGGAGGACGGCGGAGGTGCGCTCGTCGACACCGTCGTGGGCGCCGTCCACGCCGTGACCCGTGCGCAGGTCGCGGCGCTCAGGGCGATGGGCCGCGAGCGATCGATCGACGACGTGGCGCGGCGCTCGTCTCTCTCTCGGCGCGAGGTCGGCGCGCTGGTCGGGCGGCTCGAGTCCGAGAACCTCCTCGAGACTCCGCGGGCGCGCGCGCTCGTCGACGGTCACCAGGCGGAACACGACACGCGTGCATTCGACACGCCCGAGAAGATGGTACGCGTCAGGCGGCTTGCGGTCGCCGACCCGGCGGCGCGATGGGACTGCCACGCTTGTGGGATGTGCTGTCGCGGTTTGACGGTCCCGCTGCGTCCCGACGAGATCGCGCGGATCGACGTCGAGCTGTACTCGGACATCCTCGGCGGCCGCTCCTTCCACGAGCCCTACGCCGCCGGGGGAGGCGCTCCGGTGGAGCGAATCCTTCGCCAGGTCGGCGAGGACGATCGCTGCGTCTTCCTCCTCGACGACGGGCGCTGCGCGGTCCACGCCAGGCAAGGCGCCGAGCGCAAGCCAGACACGTGCCGCATCTTCCCTCTCGCCACGGTGGCGACGGCCTTCGGGCCGCGCCTGACCTTGCGGATCGCCTGCGGCTCGCTCCATCGCAGCGCGGCCCACGGCACGCCGCTCGATCGCTTCGCGCCGACCGCCTTCGCCCTGGAGAAGGACGAAGCGGTCCGGGGCGCCTACGACGCTCCCTTCGCCGGGCGGACCGTCGGTTTCGCGCGCTATGCCGCGATCGAGCGGCGCTGGCGAACGCTCCTCGATGACGCGGGTGCGACGCCGGCGTTCATCCCGCGCGCGCTCTCGGAGATCGAGGGCGCGACCATCGAGGAGCACGCTCTGGATCGCGCTCGACTCGTGGCCGCGATCCGCGCGCGGCTGGTCGCCGATGAGCGCGCCCCCTCGCCGCTCGTCGGATGGTTCGCGTCGAAGCTCCGCCGGTCGCGCGCGATGCGCCGTGCCCTCGAGGCGATGGCGGCCGGAAGGGAGCCGCCGGCGCCGCCGCGGGCGGCCGCCAGGTTCATTGCAGCCACGGTCCGCCAGGTGCTCTACGCATGCGAGGCCTACAAGCTCCCCGACCTGCAGGTCGGTCTGCGCGCGATCCTGCTGCTCCTCGAGCTGATTCTTCACACCGTGGGGAGCTCCGGCTCACCGAAGGCCGCCTCGCGCGCAACGCGGATCTGGTGGATGGCGGGCCTCGAGGACGGCGAGCTGACGCCCGTCATCTGGGAAGCGCTGAGTGGTAGGCTGCGTCCGTGTTCCCGAGCCGGAGATGTTTGAAGACGACTACGTCCTGAGGATGGTGAAACAGCTCGGCGACTTCCTGGCCCGCATCGCGAGGCGCAAGGAGGACGGCGAGTACGAGGAGGCTCTGGACGAGATCGATGCGGCCTGGGACGAGCTGCTCGGACGCGACGCCGAGCTGTTCAGGTCCCTCGATCCCGCGACGCTGACCGGCCTCTGCCGGCACCGCGAGAAGGCCAAGGCAGTGGCCCGGCTATGCTGCGAGGAGGCCGACGTCTGCGCGCTCCAGGGCGACATCGCGGGCGCGCGCCTCTTCTACGAGCGCGCCCGGGCCATCTACTCCCGCTCGCTCGAGGACTACCCCGCGCGCGAGGACGACTCCGAGACCGTCGCGGCGATCGTGGAGATCGACCGCGGCCTCGCCGGCATCACGCCGTGAGGCGCTACCTCGCCAGGAGCGCCGCCTCGACGTAGAGCACTCCACCCTGGGGGCTCGGCGGGAGCCGCGCGCCTTCGGCGAAGGTCCGGGCGACGCAGTCGGTGACCTCGGGGTTGCCGAGGTTGCCCAGGAACTCCATCGGGTGCAGACCGCCCTCGGCGTCGGCGTTCACCGAGATCCGGATCCGTTCGTGCCGTGCGATTCGGCAGCGATCCATCCGCTGCAGCACGCTCTCGAGAGCCGCGCGCACCTCGTCGACTCGAAGCGAGCCATAGACCGCGGGCTCGCTGAAGGTCACGGGCGCCGTGGGAGTCGGCACGGGCGCCGGGTTCATCCGGAAGAGCGCCGCAAGGGCATCGGCCTCGGCCTGGGTCCGCCGCCGCAACGATGGCGCGGGACGCGCTGGCGGCGAGGGGGTCGGCGGGGCATTTGCGGTGGTCGCGGAGGGCGCGACCGGGACGGGAGCGGCCGGCGAGGGCAGTGGGTCTGGCGCTGGTCGAGCCCAGAACAGGATGCCTGCGACGAGGCCAACTCCAACGACACAGCCGACCAGCGCCACGGCGACTGCGAGCCGCCACGATCTCCGCTTGCCTTCCTTGCTTGCAGGCCTCAGGACCGACGCGAGCTCTGCCGCGCTCCCGATCCGTCCGGCCGGATCGGGCGACAGACACCGGTCGATCGCCGCGGCGAGGGCAGCCGGGACGTGGGGGGCGACGCTCCGAATCGCGGGCGCCCGCTCGGTGCTGATCCGGACGATGATCTCCTCGCGGGTCGCGCCGTCGAACGGCAGCTCGCCCGCGAGCATGCGGTACAGGACGACGGCGGTCGACCAGAGATCGGCGCGGTGGTCGGCGTCGCCCCCGCGTGCTTGCTCGGGCGCCATGTAGTGCGGCGTGCCCAGGATCGACCCGGCCTGCGTCGCCCAAGTCGTGCTCTCGCGTGTCGCGCGACCCATGCCGAAGTCGAGGAGCTTGACGACCTCGGCCGGACGCCGGCCGGTGTCGGGCGCGCTGCGTGCGAGGTAGACGTTCGCGGGCTTGACGTCGCGGTGGACGATGCCCGCGGCGTGCGCGGCGCCCAGGCCCTCGAGCATCTGGAGCGCGATGTCCGCCGCGCGCGACACGGAAAGGCGTCCCTCGCGGCCGAGAAGGGCGCCGAGATCCTCGCCCTCGAGGAGCTCCATCACGAGGAACGGACTGCCCTCCGCCGAAACGCCGAAGTCCAGCACGCGGAGGATGTGCGGGCTGCCGACCGCCGCCGCGGACCTGGCCTCGCGTAGGAATCGCTGCACCGCGTTCGCGTCATGGGAGAGCTCGGGTCTCAGGAGCTTGAGGGCGACAGAGTGACCGAGCAGGGTGTGTGTCGCCCTGTAGACCGCCCCAGAGCCACCTCCCCCGATCCACCGCTCGATCCGGTATCGCTCGATCTGGCTGCCGCAGGGACCTCCGGCGGCGATCGAGTGGCCCGTTCGCGGGCAAACGGCCGCGGCCCCGGGGTGCTCCTCGCCGCATGCGCCGCATGGCGTCATCGGGGCGAGTCTAGCTCGTTTGGGGGGAGGTCCTGGGAGTGGCTGTCAGGCGCGGAACGATCGGATCGTTCGCTCGACGTCGCGCTCGGCCTGGGGGAAGGTGAACTGGTCTCCGCCTGCCTCCACCAGGAAGACGCGGCTCCTGGACAGGAAGCCGCCTTCGGTCACGAAGACCGTCACCCAGTAGTGGTAGGTCACGCCAGAGCGAACGCGTTCGTAGCGGATCTGGCGACCGGCGAGGCCCGACTCGGTCCTGACGGCGCGGAGGCTGACGGGGGCGTAGCCCTCGCGCTGGAGGCGTTCGTCGACGGCGCCCGTCCAGAAGGCGAGCGAGCCGCGCGGCCTGTTGGGCATCTTGCGGACGGACACCACGACGCCCTCGGCGCTCGTCGCGCGCAGGTCGTAGTCGTCCTGATCCTCGAGCTCGACGAAGCCCGTGGCGGTCCTGAGGTGGAACGAGGCACAGGAGGTGCCGCCCAGGCCCGCGGCGACCAGAAGGAAGCAAGTCGTGACGATCTTCATTTGACACTCTCCATCGTTCTCGTGGTTCGTTCGACTAGCGGAGCTCCAGGAGGCGATCGATCCCGAGCTGCGTCAGCCATTCGATCGGCAGCTCCACGACGCGTCGCACCGGAGCAGGTGGTGGCGGCGGCGGTGGCGGCGGCACGACTGCGACCGGCAGCGGGCGTGCCCGGAGGTTCACGGTCACGAGCGAGAAGGCGACGCGCGAAGCGAGGAAGCGCAGCCGCCCCTCGAGTCGGTCGATCTCCGCCGTGACCCTCTCGAGCTCGCGCTCCACCGTCAGCGCATCCTGCATGTTGCCTGCGCGCGCGAGGAACTCCTCGAGCCGGCGCCGGATCGCCCGCAGGTTCTCCAGTCGGACCTCGGCGTCGCGGTACTCCTCGGACACATCTTCGGCGGAGACGGAGCGGTGAAGGATCTCGCCCAGCTCCTCCATTCGGCCGAGCCCCTGGCGAAAGCGGGCCGAGGGAATCCGCACCTTGACGCTCGCGTCGCCGCGCTCGGCGAGGTAGCCGCCCAGCGAGTACGCGACCTCGATGATCTGATCGATCGTGGCCGCGATTCGCTCGCCGTCGGTCTGCATGTCGACCTGTGCAACGTAGACGAGGAGCGGTCCAGCCTCCGGGCCCGGACTGGCATTGCCGGACGCATCGGGCGCGTCGCCGCGTCGCGGAGTCTCGGGGCCGGCCCGACCGGAGCCCGATGCCTGCGAGCCGACCACGCTGCCGATGGCCGACCGCGCCGTGGCATCGGCCGGCGCCGAAGACGAGGATTCCTCCATTGCCGGCACCGGTGCGGGCGGTGCCTGCGCTGCGGTGGCCACCTGTGCGGGCGTGGTGGACGACTGTCGCGCGGCCTCTGTCGCGGCGGCGCAGCCCGCTAGCTGGAGCGCGGTCCAGGCGATCCATGGACAAGCGAGTGAATCGAGCCTTCGCATGCGTGCCTCCTCGGCGGAACCAGGTCAGCGAGGGAACGCGCGAGCGGACGCCCGGCTTACAGTCGGGATCTCAGTTGGGTGCAGCTCCCGGTTTCCAGGCATCGGGACACGGCAAATCCTTGCGCTGCTGACGACGCCGCGGAGTCCCCGACGGGGGATAATCGCGATTGCCGAGCAGACCACCGGAGCCGACTTGGTCGTTGACGTTGACGTTGACCTTGACCTT
>JACPQR010000203.1 GCA_016190375.1 Deltaproteobacteria bacterium | reverse complement strand
TGCCATGGCACGCAGGGCCTCGGGGCCGCTCTGCGGCGCCGAGGCCACCCGAGCCCTCGGGGCGGCCGCTAGAAGAAGTTCCCAATCGTGAACTCGAAGGGGCTCGTGGCGTCGCCCTCGACCTCCTTGAAGGGGAAGCCCCACTCGAACCTGAGGGGGCCTAGCGGGGAGAACCAGCGGAAGCCGAAGCCCCAGCTCGAGCGCAGGTTCGTGAGGTCTACGCCGCACGGGTCGAAGAAGCCCGAGACGGCGCGGCCGCCGGAGGCCGCGCAGAAGGAGTCCTCGAGGTTGAAGGAGTTGCCCACGTCGATGAAGACGACCCCGCGAATGCCGACCTTCTCCAGGATGGGGAACTCGATCTCGAAGTTCCCGACGAGCTGTAGGTTGCCTCCGATCGGCGTCCCGGCCGAGACGACGGCGGAGTTCGGGTCGAGGCTGTCGTTGAGGAGGATCCTCGGGCCCAGCGTGCGCGGGGCGAAGCCCCTTATGTCGAAGATGCCGCCCAGGAAGTAGCGCTCGAAGATCGGCACTCCGGTGGTGGTCGGCGAGACGACGAGCCCGCCCTCCAGGTTGATGCGGCCCACGAGCCCGAGGCCGAGCGGGAAGTACCAGCGGGAGAACGCCGAGTACCTCGCGAACACGTTCTCGGACTGCAGGATCGTGTCCTCGGCGAGCTCGCCCGAGATCGTGTGGAACGACCCGCTCGTGGGGAAGATGCGGTCGTTTCGCGCGTCGTACGAGAGCGCCAGCCGGACGCTGGACGTGCGGCCGTCCTTGAAGAGGTTCGCGAGCGGGAGCCGGCCGAAGATGCTGGGCGTGTTCGTGCGCAGGATCGAGGTCCGGCCCGCCGAGACGTCGACCTGCTCGAACAGGTAAGACATGAAGAGCCTGAGGTCCTGGCCGATGATCGGGTAGCCGAAGGTGAGCCTGCCGCCCCAGGAGTCGCGCAAGAAGTCGCCGTAGTCCCTCGACTGGTTGAACAGCTCCGTGGACAGCGTCCAGTCGGTGTCGAGGAAGTACGGCTCCGTGAAGTTGAGCGAGATGAGCTGTCTGAGCGCCGAGAGCTGGGCCTGGAGCGTCAGGCTCTGCCCGCGCCCGAACAGGTTCTGCTGCGAGATCTGCGCCGTCGCGATGAAGTTCTCGACGCTGGAGAAGCCCGCGCCCACCTGGAAGGTGCCGGTCGCCCGCTCCGCGATCTCGATGTTCACGACGATCTTGTCGTCGGCCGACCCCGACTGGGTCGAGAAGTCGACGCGCTCGAAGTACCCGAGCTGGGTCACGCGCCGCTTGGACTCGTTGAGCCCGGTCTCGCTGTACCGCCTACCTTCGGCGATCCTGAGCTCGCGTCGGATCACCTGGTCGCGCGTCTTCGAGTTGCCCCGCACCTCGATCCGCTCGATGTAGACGACGGGACCGCGCTCGATCTCGAACGTGACGTGCACGATGCGGTGCTCGAGGTCGAGGTCGGTCGCCGGTTCGACGTTCACGTTCGCGTAGCCCGAGTCGCGGTAGTGCGTCGTGACCGCCTGCAGATCGGTCCCGATGCTCGAACGGCTGAACCACTCGCCGCGCCGGCTCTTCACGAGCTCGCGGACGCGCCTGCGCCCGCCCAGGGGCTCGACCTCGCGGCCGCCCGCGTTGCGCTCGACCACGCGGATGCGGCCGATCCGGAAGCGCGGACCCTCCTCGACGGGGATCGTGATGAAGATCGACTGCCGGTCCGGGGCGAGCGCCACGCGGGGCGTCGAGATCCGTACGTTGAGATGGCCCTTGTCGTAGTAGAGCGCCGTCAGGAGCGCGATGTCCCGCTCGAAGACCTCCTGCCGGTACGTCCCGGCGCCCGAGAGGAAGGACAAGAGGCCCGCCTCGCTCGTCGCCATGACCTCCTTCAGCTCGTCGTCGGACAGCGCGCGGTTGCCGACGAAGGTGATGCGGCGGACGGTCACGGCGGAGTGCTCGACGATGCGGAACTCGACGTCCACCTCGTTGCGGCCCACCGGTCGGATCGCGTAGCTGACCTCGGCCAGAAAGAAGCCCTTCTCGGCGTAGCGGTCACGGAGCTTGTCGACGTTCTGGCGGACCTGCGGCACCGACAAGATCGAGAGCTCGCGGACGTCGATGACCTCGCGCAGATCCTCCTCGTCGACCTCGTCGTTGCCGACCAGCTTCACCTTGCGGATGGCCGGTCGCTCCCTGACGATGAACCTGAGGACGAGCCCCGCGTCGGTCCGCCGGGCGTCGACCTGGACGTCGTCGAAGAACCCGAGGTCCCACAGGGCCCGCACGTCGCGGCGCAGCGCGCCCGCGTCGAAGGGCGCGCTCTCCCTGAGCTCGAGGGTGCCGAGGATGTCGGCGCGGCTCGTGCGCCTGTTCCCGGTGACCTCGATCCGGACGATCCTCTCCGCGATCGTCCTGGGCTCGTCCTCATCCGGCGCGACCTGCGCCCCGAGCGGCAGGGCATGGGCGAGCACGAGAGCGCTCGAGCACAGCCAGATCAGGTGGCGGAGGGCTCGCACGTTGCGGCCAGGAAAGGGTTTGCTTCTAGCTCGCTGGTCCCGGGGCGTCAATGCTGCCGCGACGGAGGTACGTGCAGGCTCCGCTGATTATTTCAGGCCCAGAGGTCCGTCTCGGCGTTCGGCTTGATCTCCCTCTCGATCAGCCCGTCGCGCATCCTGAGGATCCGGGGCATCCGCCGGGCGAGGACGGCGTTGTGGGTCACGACGACCATGGTCGTCCCGCGCGTGCGGTTGAGCTCGAAGAAGAGGTTGTGGATCGCGTCGCTCGTCTGCGAATCGAGGTTGCCCGTCGGCTCGTCGGCGAGGAGCAGCACGGGGTTCATGACGAGCGCCCGCGCCAGGGCGACGCGCTGCTGCTCGCCTCCAGACAGCTCGCCCGGGCGGTGGGTCAAGCGGTCCGCGAGGCCGACCGCCGCGAGGATCTCGCGGGCCCGCTTCGCCATCTCCTCCCTGGGGATGTTCTGGATCAGGCCCGGCATCATCGTGTTCTCGAGCGCGTTGAACTCGGGGAGCAGGTGGTGGAACTGGAAGACGAAGCCGATCGAGCCGCCCCGGAAGGTCGAGAGGCGGTGCGGAGGCATCCGGACGACGTCCTCGTCGCCGAAGCAAATCCGCCCGGCGCTCGGCAGGTCGAGGGTGCCCAGGACGTGCAGGAACGTGCTCTTGCCCGCGCCCGAGGGCCCGATGATCGAGAGCATCTCGCCCGGTGTGATCGTGAGATCGATCCCGCGAAGCACCTCGAGCTTCTTCCCCATGTGGATGAAGTGCTTCTTGAGCCCTTCGACGCGGATCGGCTTCGATCTCGCCGCGCCGAGCCCGAGCGGCGGGGTGGGAAGCGACGAGCTCTGACCGTTGCGCAGGTAGCCGAGGTACTGCGAGACGTTCATCGGGATGGCGACCAGCGTGAAGAAGAACGAGATCACGCCCCACCATCCGAAGAAGAGGTTGACGAGCGTGGTCCGCCAGAACGTCCGGCTCGCGCAGTCGCGGCAGAGGCGGCCCTCCACCTTGCTATGAAAGCGAAGGACGATCACGCCCACGTTCTGGTGGAGCGCGACATGTCCGGTCGGCGCCTCGCGTCCGCAGATCTCGCAGGTCATCGCACGCTAGTCCTGCCGCAGGCCGTCCACGGGCCTGAGCTGGCTGGCCGCCCAGGACGGGTAGAGGGTCGCCACGAGGCTGATGCCGACCGCGGCGAGCCCGACGAGACCGAACTCGCCGAGGCTCATGTGAACCGGGAGCTGGTCGATGTAGTAGACCTCTGGATCGAGGCGCACACCCTGGTACTTGATGACCAGGCACGTGACCGCGCCGAGCAGTATCCCCGCGCCCGAGCCCACGAGACCGATGAGCAGGCCCTCGAGCATGAAGATGTTGAGGATCCCGCGGTCGGTCGTCCCGATCGACTTCAGGATCGCGATCTCCTTGCCGCGCTCGATCACCATCAGGAGCAAGGTCGAGATGATCGAGAATGCCGCGATGATCGTCGCGACCGAGAGCGCCACGAACATCGCGATCTTCTCGAGCGCCAGCGCCGTGAACAGGCTCCGGTTGAGCTCCTTCCAGTCGCGGACGCGGTAGCGCCGATCGACGACCCTGCGGATGGCCCGCGCCTGGACCTCGGCGCGCTCCACGTCGCGCACCCGCGCCTCGACTCCGGTCACTCGGTTTCCCATGTTGAGGAAGCTCTGGGCCACCGGGATCGTGACGTAGCCGTACTTGGAGTCGAACTCGTACATCCCCGTGTAGAACACTCCCGCGACCCGGAAGGGGCGGCTCTTCGGGACCGGACCCGTCGGCCCCAGGTCACCGAGCGGAGAGACGATGTTGACCTCGTCGGCGACGTGGAGCCGGAGATTGCGCGCGAGCTCGCGGCCGATGATCACACCGGGAAGGACCTCGTCCCGGATTGGCTCGAGGAAGGGATCGGGCTCCTCGGGCTCCTCGGGCGGCTGGTCGCGCCCCGGCTCGCCGAGCTGCGGGGCCGCGCGACCGCTCGCGCCCAGTCCGCGGGCGGAGGCGTCGGCGTCCGGCCCGCGCCCGATCTGGGCCACCGTCCCGGCCGCGCCAGCGTCCACGCCCGAAGGACCCGCACGCGCGACAGGCGGCCGAAGGCCGGCGGCGTCCGGCAGCCGCTGGGCGAGATCGCTCGGTGGCTCCTCCTCGAGCGATGGCGGCCGGTACTCGTCCCGCGACCCTCCCTCGCCGGCCAGCGGCAGGAGCCTGCCGGCGGTCCGCTCGAACTCGTCGAAGTCGCTCTCGACCCGGAGTAGCTCCTCGGGGTGGTCGAGGTAGCGGAGCTTGCCCTCCTCGAGGTGCCGCGGCAGGTCGAGCACCTTGCGGACGTTGCGCGTGTCGATCCCCTTGAGGAGCACGCCGGACAGGTTCGTCTGGCTCGAGATCATCACCTCGCCGGAGGCGTACGCCATCGCGCCCACGACGCCGTCGATCCGGCGGATCCTCCTCGCTACGGTCATCCCGTCCTCGATCGTGCCCGCGGGCCGGTCGACCACGATGTGTGCGTTGTTTCCGATGATCTTGCTCCTCAGGTCGTCGCCGAAGCCTCCCATGATCGAGATCACCGAGCTCAGCATGCAGCTCGAGACCGAGACCCCGAGCGTCGACAAGAGGACGAAGAACGCCAGGACGCCGCTCTTCTTGCCCTTCAGGTGCCGGATCGCGACGGTGGTGGCGGCGGCCCCGCGCTCGAACGCCGGCCCGAACGCCCTCAGCACGATCGCCCAGACGCCGAAATCGACGAGGACGTGGGCGATCAGACCTCCGACGAGGACCCCGAGGACGACGAGGACGAAGACGCCGGCGGTCACGCTACTCCTCGGGCTTCATGAGCGGAAAGAGGATCACGTCGCGGATCGACTGCTTGCCGCACAGGAGCATGACCAGCCGGTCGATCCCGAGGCCGAGGCCCGCCGGCGGGGGCATGCCGTACTCCAGCGCGCGGACGTAGTCCTCGTCGAAGTCCATCGCCTCCTCGTCGCCGCGCCGCTTGGCCTCGACCTGGGCGCGGAAGCGCTCGGCCTGGTCGTCGGGATCGTTGAGCTCGGTGAAGGCGTTCGAGAGCTCTCGACCCTCGATGTACAGCTCGAAGCGGTCGACCAGCGATCCGTCCGTCTCCTTCTTGCGGGAGAGGGGGGAGACGTCGAGGGGGAAGTCGACGACGAAGACCGGATCGTGCCCGAGGGACGGCTCGACGATCTCCTCGAAGAGCGTGAAGATGCGCGTCCCGTGCGACATCCGCGCGATCGTCTCCCTGTCGGCCGGGCTGGCCTCGGGATGGCGCTCGACGTGCCAGCGACGCAGCCCTTCCTCGTCGTCGACGAGGCCCGCCGGGAGCTCGGCGCGATGGACGACCGCGTCCTTCATCGCGATGCGCCGGAATGGGCGGGCGAGTCGGAAGGTCCGCCCATCGGCGTACCGCGGGAACGCCTCGCAGAGCCGCTCGTCCACGTGGCACAAGAGCGCCTCCGTCAGGTCCATCAGGTCCTCGTAGGTCGCGTAGGCCATGTAGAACTCGAGCATCGTGAACTCGGGGTTGTGCCGGGTCGAGATGCCCTCGTTGCGGAACATCTTGCCGATCTCGTAGACGCGCTCCAGGCCGCCCACGATGAGACGCTTGAGGTAGAGCTCCGGGGCGATGCGCAGATACAGGTCGAGGTCGAGCGCGTTGTGGTGCGTCAGGAAGGGCCGCGCCGCCGCGCCCCCCGCGAGGGTCGCGGCCATGGGCGTCTCGACCTCGAGGAAGCCCTGGCGGTCGAGGAAGGCCCGGAGCTCGCGGATGATGAGCGCGCGAGCCATGAAGTCCTCGGCGACGTCGGGGTTGCAGGCCAGGTCGGCGTACCGCTGCCGGTAGCGGATCTCGACGTCCGTGACGGTCGACCACTTGAGCGGTAGAGGTCGGACGGATTTCGTCAGGAGGACGAGGCTCCTGGCGGCGATCGAGAGCTCGCCGGTCCGCGTCCGGATCGGCGGGCCGGTGACTCCCACGTGGTCGCCGAGATCCAGATCCTCGAGCAGGCCGAACTCGTCTTCAGCAAGATCGTTCTTGCGCACGAGCGCCTGGATCTCACCCGACCGGTCCCGCAGGACCAGGAAGACGGTCTTGCCGAAGGACCGGAGCGCGACCAGCCGACCGGCCATGGACAGTCGAGTGCCCGCATGCTCCGCCTCGAGCGCCTCGGCCGTCAGGCTTCCGTAGCGTTCGTGCACCGAGCGAGCCGGGTCCGTGACCCGGAAACCACTGGCGTACGGTAGAATTCCGCGTTCCCGCAGGCGCCGGGCCTTCTGGCGCCTGACCTGCTCGAGCGTGGTTTTGTCAGGATTGTCCACAGGTTTTCCACATGTTGGTGAGTTCGACCGCGTCAATCGGGTCTTCCGTCGCCCGGAAGTCCGTTGCACGGAACAACGCTCTGTACGTATCTGAAATCACGAGCTAATACTGCGAAACACCCGGGCGGCGCACCCGGGTGGGGCATAGGTGACACGGCTCGTCGGCTGGCCGTTCCACACTCCGAGACGCAGCGCGTTGTGGGTATTCCAAGCCTCACGAGGCCGCGCCCCTTTTTCGTTTTTCCGCCGCGAATTGCATGAGCGCTGGAAAGACGAACTGGTCGAGCGAGCCGTCCAGGACGGCGTCCACGTTGCCGGTCTCGACGTCGGTCCGGTGGTCCTTCACCAGGCGGTAAGGGGCGAGGACGTACGAGCGGATCTGGTTGCCCCAGGCGATGTCCTTCTTCTGGGAGCTGTACTGCTCCTCGAAGCGCTTCTCCCGGATCGCGACCTCGCGCTCGTAGAGCTTGCTGCGCAGCATCTTCATGGCCGTGGACTTGTTCTTGTGCTGCGAGCGCTCGCTCTGGCAGCCGACCACGATCCCGGTCGGAAGGTGCGTGATGCGCACCGCGCTCTCCGTCTTGTTGACGTGCTGCCCGCCCTTGCCGCCGGAGCGGAACGTGTCGACCTGCAGGTCCTCGTCGCGGATGTCGACCACGACGGTGTCGTCGATCTCGGGCGTCACGAAGACGGCCGCGAACGAGGTATGCCTGCGGCCCGCGGCGTCGAAGGGGCTGATCCGGACGAGACGATGCACACCGGCCTCGGCTTTCAGGTACCCGTACGCGAGCTCGCCCTGCACGAAGAAGGTGACCCCCTTGATTCCCGCCTCGTCGCCCGGCTGGTAGTCGACGACCTCGATCTTGAAGCGGCGGGACTCGCAGTAGCGCAAGTACATGCGAAGCAGCATCTCGGCCCAGTCCTGCGACTCGGTCCCGCCGGCGCCGGGGCTGACGCTGACGAACGCGTTCGAGCGATCGTCCGCGCCGGAGAGCAGCCGATCGATCTCCATCCGCGAGAGGTCCTCTTCGACGGCCTCGAGCTGGGTCACGACGCTCGCCCCGGCCTCGAGGTCGCCTTCCTCCTCGGCGAGGGCGAGGAAGTCACGAGCCTCGGCGGTCTGGCCGGCGAGCTTCTTCCAGCGGTCGACGCTCCCCTCGAGGTCGGCGCGCTCCTTGAGGACCTTCTGTGCAGACTGCGGGTCGTCCCAGAAGGTCGGCTCGGCCGCCTTCTTGTTCAGCTCCTCGATCCTGGCCTGCACGCTCTCGAGGTCAAAGATGCCCCCTTAGCGCCTCGATTCGGCGCTCGAGCTTCTGGGTGCGGTCGCGGATCTCGGAGAACTCCATGCGCGTTTCCCAGGCGGTTTACCCGCCCGGGAGCGGGGTGTCAACCTTCGCCGCCTTCTTCGGCCTGCATCACGAAGTCGATGGGGTATTCGCCGCTGAAGCAGGCGTGGCAGTGGCCGCGCGCGCTCGCTCCAACCGCCTTCAGCATGCCCTCGAGCGAGAGGTAGCCGAGCGAGTCGCAGGTCAGGTAGCGCGCGATCTCGTCGAGGGAATGGCTCGCTGCGATCAGCTCCCGGCGCGTGGGCGTGTCGATGCCGTAGAAGCAGGGCCACCTGGTCGGCGGCGAGCTGATGCGGACGTGGACGCTGCTCGCGCCGACGTCGCGGATCATCTTGACGATCTTCCGGCTGGTAGTTCCTCTCACGATCGAGTCGTCGACGACCACGACGTCCTTGCCGGCGAGCACGTCTCGCACCGGGGCGAGCTTGAGCTTGACGCCGAAGTGGCGGATCGATTGCTGCGGCTCGATGAAGGTGCGGCCGACGTAGTGGCTGCGGATCAGCCCGAGCTCGAACGGCGCCCCGAGCACCTCGGCCACTCCCATCGCCGCCGGGACGCCCGAGTCCGGGACGGGGACGACGACGCCGGCCCTCGCGGGGTGCTCGCGGGCGAGCTGTCGCCCGAGCTCGCGGCGAGCCGCGTAGACGTTCCTTCCCGCGATCGTGCTGTCGGGCCGGGCGAAGTAGACGTACTCGAAGACGCAGAGCTTCTCGGGCGCCGCGGGGAACGGCGCCAGGGAGCGGCGCTCCTCGCCGTCGCCGAGGACGAGCATCTCGCCGGGCGCGAGATCGCGCTCGTGGTCGGCGCCGATCAGGTCGAACGCGGTGGGCTCGGAGGCGACCACGGTCGCTCCGTCGGGCAGCCGCCCCACGCAGAGCGGCCGGACCCCGTGCGGATCCCTGACGGCGATCACGGCGCTCTTCGTCAGGAAGAGGAGCGAGTAGGCCCCGCGGACCTGCCGCAGCGCACCCGCGATCCTGTCCGGCAGATCCTGCGCGGTCGACCTGGCGATCAGGTGGACGATGACCTCCGTGTCGCTGTCGGTCTGGAAGATCGAGCCCGTGCTCTCGAGGTGGGCGCGCAGCTCCTGGGCATTGGTCAGGTTGCCGTTGTGCGCGACGCCGACCGGGCCGGCGGAGGTCGCGACGGCCAGGGGCTGGGCGTTTCTGAGCTCGGAGGTTCCCGCGGTCGAGTAGCGGACGTGGCCTATCGCGAGCCTGCCTTGCAGGCGGCCGAGCGCCTCGGGCGTGAAGCTGTCGTGGACGAGCCCCATCGCGCGGTGCTGGTGGAGCCTCGCCCCGTCGCAGGTGACGATTCCCGCGCTCTCCTGGCCGCGGTGCTGCAAGGCGTGAAGGCCGAGGTACGTGAGGTTCGCTGCCTCGGGGTGACCGACGATTCCGAATACGCCGCACATGGCCCTGCCGGGAGCGTTGTAGTACCACATCCGCGCTTGTCGAAGGCCCGCACCAGCTCGCGAGCTCCGGACGTCGTCCTTCTGGGGCCCACGATCGACGCCGTCGAGTTCGGCTCGAAGGCGAGCACGCTGGGGCTCCTCGTGGGCGCGGGGCTCGACGTCCCGCCCGGATTCGCCGTGCGCAAGCGCGAGCCGTCCGCCGCCGCTGGAACCACGAGGGAGCTCGAGGCCGCTCGACGTGCGATGCTCGAGGACGCCCTGCCCGGCGAGCTCGTTCGACGGATCCAGGAGGAGTGTGAGGCGCTCGGACCCGGTGCCGTGGCGGTCCGATCGAGCTCGACCCGCGAGGACCTGGCGAGCCTCTCGGGAGCGGGGCTGCAGGACTCGTTCCTCAACGTCGAGGGCCTGCCCGCCGTGCTCGACGCGGTTCGGTCGTGCTGGGCATCGCTCTTGACCGAGCGCGCGGTCCATTACCTGTCCCAGATGGGCGTGAGCTGGCAGGACGCGGGGATCGGCGTCGTGGTGCAGCGGATGGTGCGAGCGGAGGTCTCGGGGATCGCGTTCACGCGCGACCCGCTCTCCGGCGCGCGCCAGACCGTGATCAACGCCTCCTGGGGTCTGGGATCGAGCGTGGCTTCGGGCGCGATCTCGCCGGACAGCTTCGCCGTGGACCCATCCGGTTCGATCCTGCGCCGGTCGATCGGAGAGAAACGATCGATGGTGGTGGCCGTTCCCGGAGGGCTGGCCGAGGTCGCCACGGACGACCGCGGGCTCGACCCGTGTCTGGACGACGAGCAGGTCCGAGCGATCGCGGCGCTCGCGGCGAGGATCGAGGGCCTCCTCGGTGCACCGCAAGACGTCGAGTGGGCGATCGCGGACGGGCGGATCTGGGTGCTCCAGGCGCGACCCATCACGGCGCTGCCGGGCAATGGCCGGCGAGGCGGCCCCCGGACCGTGTGGTCGAACGTGAACGTGGGCGAGGCCCTTCCGGGCGTCGCGAGCCCCCTGACCTGGTCGATCCTGTCGGCGTTCAGCGACCTCGGGTTCCGGCGAGCGTTCGGGGCGCTCGGCTGCCAGGTGCCCCACGGCGCGACGCTGGTCGGCAACTTCCGCGGGCGCATCTACCTCAACCTCACCGAGTTCATGGCGATCGCATCGCAGGTGCCGGGCCTCGATCCGCGTACGCTCCTCGCGCTGGGGGGAGGAGGCGGGCTCGCGCAGCTCGAGGCGGACGTGCCCAGGCTCGGCTCGGGAGGCTTTCTCCTCCGCTTGCCCGTCACCGCCGGACGGCTGGTGGCCTCGAACCTCGGGCTGAGCGCGCGCGTGTCGCGCTTCGCGAGGGACTTCGCCGGGGCGCGGCGACGCTTCGCGGCCCGGGATCTCGGGGCGCTCTCGGGTCCCGAGCTGGCGAAGGTCCTGGACGAGCTCGGGGCGCTCCTCGACCGCACCGGCTCCTTGATGCTGACGTGCGCGTCGAACTTCCTGTCGAGCTTCCTCGTCCTGCGCCACCTGCTCGAGCGGCTCTTGCCGCTGGAGGCACGGCGACTCGAGCTCGACCTCCTGTCGGGGAGCCTCGAGGTCGAGAGCGCGGCGCCGGGCCGCGAGCTCGCGAGGATCGCCGATCTCGCGCGGCGAGATCCGGCCGCACGGGACCTCATCCTCGGGGCGGGCGCCGATCGCCTCGGGCTGGCGGACCTCCCGGCCTCGAGCCCGGTTCGCGCCCAGCTCGAGCGCTTCCTCGACACGTTCGGCTACAGGGCGGTCCGGGAGGCGGAGCTCATGACGCCGCGCTGGCGCGAGGATCCGAGGGTGATCTTCGCCGCGCTCGCGGCGCATCTTCGGGCGCGAGGGGAGGGACGCGCGGCGGTGGACCAGCGCGCCCGGGCCCTGGCGCTCATCGAGGCGGGCCTCGGCCGCGTGAGCGGCGCGATGGTCCGGGCCGCCGCCGGGCGCGCCGCCCGGTTCGCCGCCGAGCGAGAGAGGATGAGGGCGCGAGTGACGGAGGTCCTGGGCATGGTCCGCGCCGTGGCGCTGGAGGTCGGCTCGAGGCTCGGCGGCCCCGACGACGGCTTCATGCTCTCGCTCGACGAGATGCGGGGATTCTGCGCCGGCGAGGCCCTGGACCTCGAGCCGCGGATCGCCGCCCGGCGCGCCCAGTGGGAGCGCGACCGGAGCCTGCCCGATCCGCCCGGCACGTTCGTCGGAGCGCCTCCGCCCGCGGAGATCGTCGCCAACCTGGGCGACGCGCTCGAAGGGCTGCCGGCGAGCCCGGGAACGGCGACCGGACCGGCGCGGGTGCTCGTCGACCCGGCCGACGCGGCGTCACTCAGGGAAGGGGAGGTCCTCGTGGTCCGCTCCGCAGACGTCGGATGGGCGCCGCTGTCCCTGGTCGCGTCGGCGGTCGTCTGCGAGCTGGGAGGCACCCTCTCGCACGCGGCGATCGTCGCGCGAGAGTACGGCGTCCCGGCGGTCGTCAACGTCGCCGGCGCGGCCCGGCGGATCCGGACCGGCGATCGCGTGACGGTCTCGGGCGACGCCGGCAAGGTCTGGATCCACCAGGCCGTCGGGCCCAGCGCCGGCTAGCAGCAGGCCTTTTCGTTGCAGGTGCAGTCGTCCTCGCAGCGCTCTTCGTCGACCCAGTCTCCGCTGCACCCTTCTCCGAGCTCGCACGTGTTGCCCCCGTAGAGGACGGGCCGCTGGCAAGATTGGCAAATGCCGTAGCCGCAGTCGAATACCTCAGGGTCGCCGCAGATGACGGTGTCGCCCCAGGCGCTGTACCTGGTCTCGCAGCTCCCGTCCAGGCAGACGTGCGTGACCGACCTGTGCTGGACGTGCCATGCGTCCCGGCAGCCCTGCTGGAAGCTCGCGATGCCGCAGTCCAGGTCCACGAGGCATCCCTCGCCTTCGTCGCACGGACCGCAGTCGGCACCGCCACAGTCGACGTCCGTCTCCAGCCCGTTCTGGCGCAGGTCGACGCACGTCGGGTCGAAGCAGATTCCCACGAAGCAGTCCTGTAGACCGGGGCAGGCGCAGTCCTTGCACGTGGCGCAGGTCTCGCCCGGGTCGCATATCGCGTTGCCGCAGGTGCCGCAGACCGCGCCTTCCTCGCAGGCGAGATCCGGGTCGCAGCCGCCCGGATCGCAGCATTGCTCGCCCAGGCCGCCGCACTCCGGGCAAGCCTCGCCTGCGCACTCGCCGGAGCTGCATCGGGGACTGGAGTCGCAGCACTCCTGGCCGGGTCCGCCGCAGAGGGTCGGACGGCAGGTGCCCTCGCCGGGGACGCACCTGAGCCCGGGGCCGCAGGGGTCGCCGGCGGCGCAGCAAGGCTCGCCGTCTGCGCCGCAGGGCGAGCAGACTCCGTCGACGCACTCTTCGCCGGGCGGGCAGGTCTCGCAGGGACCCCCGCCATCGCCGCCGTCGGGGTCGCCGCCCGCGTCAGCGTCGGCCGCGGCGTCGGCTTCCGTGCTCGCGTCGGCCCCTGCGCTTCCGTCGAGTCGCCCGCCGTCGGCCTCGGGATCCGGGCCGGCAGAGGAGAGCGGGAAGATCGCGGAGCACCCGCTCGTCGCCAGAAGGAGCGCGACCACGACGCCGCGCCGCAGCCATCGACTCACGGGCGCGATCTTCAGGGTTCCGGGCGCCCGGGTCAACTCGCCAACGGAGGCAGGGCGGCAGTGTGCTTTGCCCCCGGGTTCGCTGGTCGTCGACGTCGCCGTCGACCTGGACCTTGACGGCGACGTGGACGTGGACGTGGACGCTCCCCGGTTGACGCAGGGCGGGTCGTCAAAGGTGGGTCGCCGATGTCCACGTCGTCGTCGCCGTCAAGGTCCACGACCACGCCTACGTCTACGTCTGGCGAAACTCGGGACCTGAAACGCACCCATCGGCGCCGACGGGTTGGAAGGTGCGTGCGGTGGCCACTACTTCGGCACCCGACTTCGCCGTGCGGCGAGGAGCGACCCGGGCTATCTTGGCGCGAGTGGCTCCCGGCAGGCGTCTGGTGCACGAGCTTGGTCCCGCCGATTCCGGCGCAGATCTCTCGGAGATCGTCGCGGCGCTCCTCGCTCGCGCGGGCGCCGACGAGACGGCCGCGGCGGCGATCGCGCGCGGCGCCGTGTTCGTCGACCGCGCGCGGGCCGCGCGACCGGACCAGCGCCCGACCGCCGGACAGGTCGTCTCGGTGACGCTGAGCTGCGGAGGTCCACCCGAGCTGGAGCTCATCGCCGAGGACGAGCACGTGCTGGTCCTGGCGAAGCCAGCGGGGATCTCGAGCGTCGCCGACCTGTCGGATCGGTCCGGATCGCTCCTCGGGATCGCTGAGGCGCGCTGGGGCGCGGGGCTTCACCTGCTCGGGCGCCTCGACCGCGAGGTCACGGGCGTGGTCGTCGCGCTCCGGACCGCCTCGGCGCGCCGGCGCGCGGCCCTGCTCAGGCGCGCGGGACGGATCGAGCGCGAATACGTCGCTGTCGTCGCCCCGGCGCCGGCCTGGCAGGAGCGAGACCTCGACCTACCGATCGGCCGGCACCCCACCGACCCGCGCCTGCGGGCGGCGGGCGGCCGGGAGGCGGTCCCCGCCCTCACGCGCGTCCGCGTCGTCGCGGAGCGCCCGCTGGAGGGCAGGGAAGGTCCAGCGCTCGTCGAGGCGCGGCCGGTGACGGGCAGGACCCACCAGATCCGCGTTCACCTCTCGCACGCCGGGCACCCGATAGCCGGCGACCGGGCCTACGGCGGCCCGCGGCGTCTCACCCGCGCCGACGGAGAGGTGCTGGCCTGTCCGCGCGTGCTGCTCCACGCCGCCCGTCTGCGCATGCCGCACCCCGGCGGCAGCGGGATGCTCGAGGCCGAGGCGCCCTGGCCCGATGACCTGCGGCGCATCGTCGCGGCGCTCGAGTCGAGGCGTTAGCTTCACCCGGTGCGCTCGTGCGAGGCCGAACGACGCCGGCCGCGACGAATCCTCGCATTCGAGCCGCAATGACTGGACAGCCAGTGAGCGAAGGCGGATTCAGATCCTCCCCGGAGGGGACTCCGCCGCAGCGAACGAGCTCTCCAGACGTGCACGCGGGGGGCGGCCCGCGGGGGGGGCGAAGCCCCACCCGCGTTTGATGATCTTGGGCTGGCGGTCGGACGGGCGTATCCTGCGCGTCCATGCGGTCGGCCCGCAATCCGCGCGCAGCGCCACTGTCGCTGCTGGCGCTCGTGCTCTCCACCTGCAGCGTCGAGGATCTGGACCCCGCCGGAAAGGCGTGCCCCTGCTCCGAGGGCTGGACGTGCGTTGACGGCGGGTGCGAGCGCGGCGCAGGGGACGCCGATTCCGACACGGACTCGGACTCGGACACGGACACGGACACGGACACGGACACGGACACGGACACGGACTCGGACACGGACTCGGACACGGACTCGGACTCGGACTCGGACTCGGACTCGGACTCGGACGGCGACGGCGACTCCTGCGCGTCACCCGAGGTGCTCGAGCTCGGCGCCATGGGTCTCGAGGGAGACACGCGCGGCGCCCCGAGCGACATCGAGTCTTCCTGCTACTGGAGCGGAGGCCAGCCGAACCGGGCCTACGAGGTCACGGCTCCTGGCGAGGGTGCCCTGACGGTCGAGCTGACCCTTCCCAACGGTGATGGCGACGTGTTCGCCGACTGGAACGGGATCGTGGAGCTCCGAGAGGTCTGCGACGATGCGCAGACCGGGTACTGTCCCCTTCAGTGGTGGCACGCCGTGCTCGATACCTTTCGCCGGCGCGCAATCATGTGCACCGAGGCATCCACGGACGTGACGGCGATCGTGATCGGTCTGGGACTCGCCGAAGACGAGGTCGAGGCGGGGCCGTACACGATCTCGGCCTCGTTCGAGGACTGCCCGATCGACGAGTGCGAGCCCGGCTTCGGCTGCTTCCGGGCGCAGAATGGCGGCGACGACTGCACCAACCCGTTGCCCCTGCCGCTCGGGGAGCAGATCAGCGGCGACACCCGCGAGCTCGAGCCCGAGGGCGAGGGAGACGACGAGGAGCCGGCGAGCTGCAGCGGAGGCGGCGGCACGGGGACCGACCAGGTCTTCGCCTTCGACGCGCCCGCCCATGGCGTCCTTTACGTCGAGTTCGACCTTCCCGACGGTGACTACGGCGGCCGGATCTCCGCCCGCAGGGACTGCGACGACCCGGCGACGGAGCTCTTCTGCGGCCACCACACGATCCAGGCCCTCTGCGTCCCTGCGGGCCCGACGTATCTTCTCATCGACGGCTTCACTGACGATGAGCACCCGCAGGACGAGGGAGAGTGGTTCATGACCGCGGACTTCTTGCCATGCGGCAAGGACCAGGAGTGCCGGACTGCGTGGTGCGAGTGATGCGGCTCAGTCCGCCCCCGAGCCCGCGTCCGGCGAGGCGAACACGGTCTCGATCTCGCGCGCGATGAGCTTGGGCAGGTCGGTCTTCATGACCTCCAGGCTGTAGCAGTAGCGCTCGACGTTTCGCTGGTAGACGAAGAGCCGCGCCGCGGCGTCGCCGTCGACGCCGTCGACTAGGACCGGGATCCGCGGATCGCAGCCTTCGGCGCACAGCTCGATCCCAGGCGCCTCGGTCGGGTAGATGCGCGCGCCGGCGATGTGGACCACGAGCTCCCCCGGCAGCTCGGAGATCGCCTGGTCGACGACCTTGCCGAACTCCTCGCGGCTCGGCGACCAGGCCACGTGCGGGGCGCGAGCGTCGATCTCGCGCACGATCACGAAGTGCTGACCCGCCACGGACGGATCGCCGCGGTCGTCGGCGATCACGCCGAGGTAGTAGTGCGCGTCCGCGTGCTGGGGTTCGCGCAGAGCGGCCTTGACGAGACGCTCCTCGGCGTCGTCGAGGCGGCCGACGTCGTAGAAGGCGCGGCCGATCAGGAAGTCGTAGTTTGCGGTCTCGTACGGGCCGGCAGGCAGCTCCTCGAGGACCTCCGCCGCGGCTGCCTTGTCGCCCTTGCCCAGAAGCGCGTCGAACTTCAGGAGGAGCGCGTCCGCCAGCTCCTCGGGGCTCTCCGCGAATTCCAGCGCCTCGTCACAGAGCTGGATGGCTTGGTCGTAGTCGGCGAGGGGGTGAACGAGAAGCTCCGCCGCGTTGAGCACGGGCTCGAGGTATCCGTCGTCGAGCGCCATGGCCTGCCGGTAGTGCTCGAGCGCCTCGTCCGCGTCGCCGTCCGCCGCGCTGATGTAGCCGAGGAGGTTGTGGACCTCGGGTGAGTTCGGGTCGATCTGCTGCGCATGCCGCGCCGACGACCGCGCGCCGTGCGTGTCCCCGCTCGCTACGAGGTCCCATGCCCGGTCGAGGTGGGCCGAGAACTGGTCCATGGCTTGCTGAATCCCTCCGCGTGTCGCGCGAGGACGCGGGACCATGCACCCGAGCCCCCGCTCTGTCAAGGACGACCGCAGTACCGCTCCGCCCGGCGGCGTTCGCGCCCCTGCCATGCGAGCGCCTCGCCGACGGTCGGCTCGTTCGCGGGGAACCTCGCGTCAGGCGGCGTTGGACCAGGGTGCCGGCCGCGCGGGACCCAGAATCGGCGGAAGTCGACGAACTCGTAGAGCTCCTCGTCTCGGGCCAGGAGCTCGCAGTTTCTCCGCCTCACCCAGTCGACGAGCAGCGGCAACGCCTCGACGGTCCAGGGGTGAGCGTCGTGCAGCACGATGATCCCGCCTCGGACGCCCTCTTCCTCGTGCTTCTCGAGGCGCTTGCGGAACGTGTGAAGGATGTCCTGGGGCGACTGCTCGATGAAGTCGGCCGTGCCCAGGTTCCACCCGACCACGGTCAGGCCCCTGGCCTCGGCGATGCCGGCCGCGACGAGGGGCAGCGATCCGTAAGGCGGCCTGAAGAGCCAGGGGACCCGTCCCGTGACCTCGGCGATGAGCTCCTCGTTCTCGACGATCTCCTTCGCCGTCTCGTGGGCCAGGAGCGGCCCGAGACGGGCGTGGGTCAAGCCGTGGTTGCCGATCTCGAAGCCCATCGCCGCCAGCTCCGCCACGATTCGACGGTTGCGCTGCGGGTAGCTCGTCGGCCCCATCATGTGGATGCCGTTGACGAAGAACACCGCGGGGATGCCCTCGCGGGCGAGGTAGCGGGCGACGAGGAGCGTGTTGCTCGGGCGCGGACCGTCATCGAAGGTCAGAAGAAGCCATCTGCGCCCCGTCTCCCCGTTCGTCGGGAGCCCATGGGCGAACTGCGGCGGCTCCGGCTCTCGCTCGGCCGCCGCCTGCTCGGGCAAGGGTACGCCGCCCGCAGGTGCCGCGATGGTGGCGGCGACCACGATCAGGATCCGCCTCACTGCCGCGAGATCGTAGGACGAGCTCGCGGAAGGCGGCCAGTTCCCGACCCGGGCGACGGTCTGTCCCCACCGCACGGCCCTCGCCGGCTCGGGCACGTGCAAGGAAGGGCGCCTGACGAACTTGCGCGCGCCGGTATCTCGAACACGTTCCCCACCGCCGCTTATCGACGCGCTTCGTTAGCGGGCGGCGGCAGGATCACGAACGCGACCTCTGCGACCACGGAGATCTCGTGGAGGTACAGCGGGGTCAGGTCGAAGCGGCCCACCTTGTCGTCGCCGATCACCGGCACCTGCAAGCCCGCGCTGATTCGCACGTGGGGATCGGGCGAGGCCCTCAGCCCCGCCGTGAACGTGAGGCCGGTGCCCATCGGGATGGTCGGACCGTCCTTCGTGTCTCCGGCTGCGTCAGAGACGTAAGAAAGGCCGCCGAGCTCGATGACGCCCGCCAGGATCTCGCGATGGAAGAGCGCGCTGAGGGCCACGTCGTACTCGACGGCGAACTCGGGCCGGGGGGACTCGTACCGGTTGCGCTCCTTGGAGGCGAGGAGGAAGAAGAAGCCCGCGTCGGCGGTGATCAGGATCGGCCCGAGGCGCTGGGACAGGGCGAAGGTGGGCGCCATCTCCCAGTAGCGGATCGGCAACAGGTTGATGTCGTCGTAGACGTCGCTCTCGAGCCGGCGCGCGGCTATCTCGTCGCGGCCGCCGCCAAGGGAGTTCAGCAGGACCGACGGAAGGATGAACGCGAAGCCGAGCGATGCCCGGGTGGCCGCCGCCGTCGACAGGACGCGCCACCGGAAGTCGAACCCGATGTCGCCGAGCAGAAACCCGTCGACGCTCCCGATCGGCAGCTTCATGTCCAGCGCGAAGTCGCCGTCCTCGGGGGCGAACGTGTAGGCGGTCGTGAAGGCGAACGAGCTTGCCTCCTTGCCCCCGGCCTCGATTGCGGCGAACCCGAAGCCGAGCCGGACGTTGCGCCGCGGCGTCGTCGCGGCTGCGATCAGCGGCTCGAGCACGGCGGGCTCATTACGCGCGGGTGGGGCCTGCTGGGCACCGTCGGTATCCGGCTCCGGGGTTGGCTGCGGCGCGGGTGGTTCCTCGGTATTCGCTCGTTCGGTCTCGCGGCCCGGCACCTCGTCGTCGAGCGCCTCGGCCGACGGCGGCGCGCCGTCCTCCTGCGCCAGGACCAGCGGCGCCACGAAGAGGGGCAGGAGCAGGGTCGAAGCGAGCGGAGTTGCGCGCATGGCGGCGCTACTACAACGACCGGTCCCGCGAGCGCAAGGGCCGGGGCGCATGGCACGCGACCCTCGCGCGCTGAATGCAATCGCGCATGGCGATGGCGCCACGCTCGCCAGTGGCGCCGGCCTCATCCGCCCGGCAAACCAGCGCATCTCGGTGGCCGAACCCTGGCCCGGACCTCGCAGTGAATGGTCCCGCCCCGACCTGACGGATCGGGGGCAGCGTGGTAACCTGGAGGACATGATGGACGGGGAGATGATGGTCGCGATCCTGCGCGAGATCCGCGACGAGATCAGGAACACCCGAGGCGATCTGTCGAAGCGAATCGACGAGACGAACGCGCGCCTGGAACAGACGAACGCGCGCCTGGAACAGACGAACGCGCGGCTGGAGGACGTGCGCGACGAGCTCGGGCGGCGGATCGTCGAGTCCGAGATGCGGACCGCGAGCGCGATCACCGACCTGGCCGGCGCCGTTCACTCCGTCCGCGACCTCCTGCGAGATCGACTCGACCTGAGGGACCGCGTCGACCGCTGCGAGCACGAGATCGAGATCATCAAGCAGCGGCTAGCGACCTGAGGGCTCTGCGCTCAGTCGCCTTGGGCTTCGTGGCCGCGAGGTGCGAACGAGAAGGGGACGTTGACCGTGACCGCGCCGCCCTGCGGGGCCTGGAACGTCCAGCGGTTCGCGACGCGAAGGATGCACTCCGCGACCTCGGCGTCGTGGCCGCTGCCGCGGAGCTGCGCGTTCGTCACCGCGCCGTCCGAGCCGATCGTGATGCTCAGCTCGATCCGATCGCGTAGCGTCGGCACGCGCTTGAGGCGCCGATCGTAGCAGCGCTGGACCTGCTGCCGGTAGCCCGCCATCGCTGCGGAGATCGCCGCACGATCGATCCTCCCCGACGGCCGGGTCGGCGGGGCGGCGGGCGCGGCCTCGGGCATCTTGAAGGTCACGCTCGTGCGATCGACGGGCACGGTCATGCGGATCGGATCGCCCTCCAAGGGGTAGACGACGACCTCGGCGTCGCCTCGCGCGTGGCGCAGGAGCGCATCGCCGCTGCCGACGTCCATCCCGTCCACCTCGACCCTGCGGACCGACTCGAGCGGCGGGATGCGCAGGACGCTCGTTCCACCCCAGCTCGGGAGCACGTAGAGGGCCAGCGCTGCGGGGTCGGCGGGCCCATGGGCGATCGTGGCGCGGTCCGGTGGCTCGCCGTCGTGGAACGTCGCCTGGGCCGGCGCGACGAGCTGGGCCACGGGCGACCGGCCTTCGCGGCGGCGCACGCTCACCACGCCCTCGCTGACCTCGACGCGCGTCTGCTCCTGCCGGCGCTCGACCGCGAAGCGCGTCCCCCGGACCTCGACGAGGAAGTCGCCGGCCACGACGCGGTAGGCGCCTCCCGGAGCGAGCTTCGCGACTCGGCTCTCCACGCGTCCCGACTCGAGGACCAGGACCGAACCTCCCCTGCGAAGGGCCGAGACTTCCACGAACGATCCGCCCTTCACCTGAAAGCCCGTTCCGAGCGCCGTCTGGACGACGACCCTGGCGGAGTCGGCGGTCTCGATCAGCGAGCCCTCGACGACCGTCGAGCCGAGCGTCACCGAGCGCTTCGGCTCGCCGCGATGGGCCGCCAGCTTGGCCTTGCCCGACAGGAGCGTCACGGTCCCGCGAGCCGCAGGTCCCTCCAGGGACAGGGGGCTCGCCGCCGCGACGGGCCCAAGGGCGATCGTCCGGTCGTGGGGGCGCGGCTGGCTCGACCTCGTTTGCAGGCCGATCGCCAGGACCAGCGCCGCGGCGATGGCGGCGGGAGCGAGGAGGCGGAGCCACGCGAACGGATGAGGCGTGGCATCGGGCGCCGCGATGCGCGCCATCAGCCTCGACTCCATCCGGTCGAAGTCGATCTCGGGAATGGGGGCGGCCTGGACGGCCTGGCGCGCCAGCTTGCCGACTCGATCGACACGGGCCCGGTAGGCGGCGCAGTCGGCGCAGCCATCGAGGTGCCGCTCGAGCTCCCGGCGTGCGTCGCCCTCGAGCCGCCCGTCCAGGAGCGCGAAGATCTTCCGCAAGTCGGGGTGGCTCATGGCTCCGTCCCCTCTTTCTCTTCGAAGGCGGGCTCCGACGAGATGCGGGCGAAGAACTCCTTGCGCGCGTAGAAGAGCCTCGTCCGTACCGTCAGGACGGGAATCCCGAGCATCTTGCCGATGTCGCCCGCCGCGACGCCCTCCAGGTCATGGAGGACGAAGACGACGCGCTTCTTCTCGGACAGAGTGGCGAGCACGCGATAGACGGCGGCGAGCCGCTCGCCGGACAGCGTCCTATGCAGCGGATCGGAGCGGCCCTCGGGCTCGGCGGCCTCGGGGAGGTCCGCCGTCGTGGCGGCCGGCAGGCTGGCGCGCTTCTTCCTGAGGAACTGGAGCGCGACGTTCACCCCAACGCGGTGGAGCCACGTCGAGAACTTGCTCTGACCTCTGAAGGCCTGGATCGACCGGTGGACCTGGAAGAAAACCTCCTGCACCACGTCGTCGATCTCGCTCGACGGGCCGACGACCCGGAAGACGACGCGGGCGACCTCGGACCGGTGCTGGCGGAACAGCTCCCTGAACGCCATCCGGTCGCCGCGCTGGCAGCGGAGAATCAAGGGGTCGATCGGGCCGGCCCAGAGCTCTTCGCCACGGACTCGCGCGGCAGGGCGGTCCGACTCGGGTGTCAGCGCCGGCAGGGCCGGGGCCACGGCGGGGAAGGTGGCGGCCTGCGCCATCATCGTGCTCGCCTCGTCATCGCCGTTCGAACTGGTGTGTTGCAGCCCGTCCTCCGGCCGTTCAGCGGCCTGAATCGCTGCGGAATACGAGCCCGGTTCCGGAGGTTTCATCGCGGCGGAAAGGATCCTCCCCTGTGTCCAGCGGCAGGTTGGCCGCGGCTTGCCAGCCTCCCGGACCATCGACTATACACGCTCGCGCCTGACCCGCAGCACCCATCGGAGCCAACCTTGATCGAGGTCACCCATATCACGAAGCGTTTCCTGGACCGGGAGGTCCTGAAGGACATCACCTTCCGCGTGGACCGCGGCGAGATCGTGGGCTTTTTGGGCCCGAACGGGGCCGGCAAGACGACGACCCTCCGCATCCTGACCGGCTACCTGCCCGCCACGAGCGGCAGGGCGACGGTCGCCGGGCACGACGTGTTCGAGGACTCGCTCGCCGTGCGCCGGTCGATAGGGTACCTGCCCGAAAACGTCCCCATGTACCCGGAGATGCGGGTCAACGAGTTCCTGCGGTTCCGCTCGAACCTCAAAGGTGTCCCGAAGTCGGAACGGGCCAAGGGCATCGACCGGGCGATGGAGCAGGTCCAGATCGGCGACGTCCGGACGCGGATCATCGGCCAGCTCTCCAAGGGCTACCGGCAGCGAGTCGGCCTGGCGGACGCCCTCCTCGGCAAGCCTCAGATCCTGATCCTCGACGAGCCGACGGTGGGCCTCGACCCGAACCAGATCCGACAGACGAGACAGCTCATCAGGGACCTCGGGAAGGACCACACGATCCTCCTGTCCACGCACATCCTCCCGGAGGTCGAGGCGGTCGCGACCCGCGTCGTCATCGTGCACCACGGACGGCTCGTCGGCGAGGGCCGGCCAGACGAGCTCAAGGCGGGAGCCCGCTCGTCGCTCCTCCTGAACGTCGAGGCGCGCGGGAGCCGGGAGCTCGTGGACAGGTCGCTCGGCGGCCTGCCGGGGTTCTCGTCCACCAAGGTCACCTCCGAGCCCGCCGCCGACGTCCTGGGCCTCGCCGTCACGTTCGAGGGCATCGAATCCGGCGTCGCGCGCGAGGGCGTGTTCGCCGCCGCGGTCAAGGATGGCTGGGTGCTGCGGGGTCTCGAGGCAAAGACGGTCTCGCTCGAGGACGTCTTCGCCGACCTGACCACGGAGGAGAAGGAAGCGCCTACCGGCGAGGAAGCGCCCCCGACCGCCCCGCCCGGGCGAAAGGCCGCGCCGAGCGGCGAGGAAGCGAACCCGACCGCCCCGCGCTCCACGGCAGTGAGCGGAGGCGAATCTACTTCGCCGCAGCGAACGAGCGAACCGAGCGCTGACGAGGGGGGGGCCCGCGGGGGGGGCGAAGCACCACCCGCGTCCAAGGAGGAAGGCAAGTGAGGCAGATCGCGGTCATCGCTCGACGCGAGCTCGCGTCCATCTTCCTGTCGCCGATCGCGTACGTGGTCCTGGTGTGCTTCCTGCTGCTCAACGGCATCTCCTTCTGGCTCATCGTCACGTTCGTGACCAACGAGCCCGCGATGCAGATGCAGTCGAGCCCGCTTCAGGCGTTCTTCGGAGGGACGCTCCTGTACTACCTGCCAATCCTGGCGGTCTGCCCGCTGATCACGATGCGCACGCTCGCGGAGGAGCATCGCTCGGGGACCATCGAGACCTTGATGACGGCGCCGGTGCGCGACTTCGAGGTCGTGCTGGGGAAGTACGCCGCGGCGCTCATCTTCTACATCTTCCTCTGGCTCCCGACGCTCCTGTACGTGGTCCTCGTGGCGCGCAACGCCACCTCGCTGGACTGGGGCCCCGTGGCGAGCGCGTATCTCGGCACGCTCCTCATAGGCGTCCTGTACGTCTCGATCGGGATCCTGATGTCCGCGATGTCCAAGAACCAGATCATCGCCTGCATCCTCACCTACGTGGTGCTGGGCGGGCTGTTCTTCCTCGGCCTCGGCGAGTACGTGCTGAGCGACGAGTGGTGGAAGAACGTCTGGTCGCACGTGAACCTGTGGAGCCACATGGAGGAGCTCTCGAAGGGCATCGTCGACACCCGGCGGGTCGTCTACTACCTGTCCGGCGCGGTGGCGGCCCTGTACACGGCGACGAGGGTCGTCGAGGCGAGGAGGTGGCGCGCATGAGCCCCGCCGACGTCCCGACCCCGCGGCCCCGCGATCCCTCGCGCGAGCGCGCCTCGATCGGCCTGAACTCGCTCGCCCGCGTGCTCCTCGTCCTGGGCCTGTTCGTGATGGTGAACTACCTGTCCGCACGGCACTACGTGCGCGCGGACATGACGCGCAAGAGCCTGTACTCGCTCAGCGCGAAGACGAAGCGGGTCCTGGGGGGACTTCACTCCGACGTCCAGGTCGACGTCTTTCTCTCGCAGGGCGACTCGATCTACGGCGACGTCAAGGAGCTCTTCTCGCGCTACCGCGCCCAGTCCCCGAGGATCAAGGTCCGCTTCATCGACCCCGACCTCGACCGCGCGCGGTTCGAGCTCATGAAGTCGCGCTACGGCATCCGCGAAGGCCGCCTGCCCGACGGGCGCACGATCACCGACACGGCGATCGTCGTCTCGAGCGGCGAGCGGCACTGGTTCGTGACTCAGGACGACATGGTCGAGGTGGACTTCTCCGGCGCCGAGATGGGCGGCGGTCCAGAGCTCAAGGGCTTCAAGGCCGAGGGCGCCCTCACGAGCGCGATCGTCAACGTGACCACGGCGGACAAGCCGAAGATCTGCTTCACCAAGGGTCACGGGGAGCTCTCGATCGACGACTTCGGCGAGCGAGGCCTGTCGCACCTGGCCGAGGCGCTCAAGCGAGACAACTACGAGACGCAGGCGATCGAGACATACGGCCGCCCGAGCGTGCCTTCCGGGTGCAGCGCCGTCATCGTCGCGGGTCCGACGCGTCCCTTCGCGGAGGAGGAGGCCGCGTCCCTGCGCTCCTTCGTCGAGGGCGGCGGCAAGCTCGCGCTCCTCCTCGATCCGATCATCGACGGCAGCCGCTTCGTGCCCACGGGCCTCGAAGGCATCGCCGAGCATTTCGGGGTGAAGATCGACCAGGACATCGTGGTCGAGACGGACGCGAAGCGCCTCACGACGGTCGGGGGCCTCGAGACGTTCGCCGCGATGGACTGGGCGACCGGCCACGCCCTGGCCGAGCCGTTCAGGGAGGCGCCGCTCCTCGTCTCCATCGCGCGCTCCGTCCGCAAGGCCGAAGGAGGCACGGCGCTGGTGACCGAGATCGTCAAGACGAGCGACTCGAGCTGGGGAGAGACGGATCTGGCCCGGATGCAGGCCGGCGACGAGCCCGCGAAGGGCGCGGACGACGTCGAGCCGCCCGCGAGCCTCGCGGCGGCCGTCGAGGTCGGCGAGTCCGAGCGCAAGGGCCGCCTCGTCGTCGTGGGTGACGCGGACTTCCTCGCCCGGGCGCTCTTCGAGAACCCGACGCTGGTCAACCAGGACTTCGGCCTCGGGATCGTCTCCTGGCTGTCGCAGCGCGAGAACCTCATCTCGATCGCGCCCAAGGACGTCGAGAACGTCCACATGAACCTCTCCGAGGACCAGCTCTTCTGGATCCGCACGTACTCCGTGTACTGCATGCCTCTCGCGGCCCTCTTCGTCGGAGTGGTCGTGTGGCTGCGACGTCGTCAGTGAGGGACCCGTCATGCGCACGCGTTGGACGCTGATACTGCTCGCCGCGGTAGCCGCGCTAGGGGCCTACATTTACTTCGTCGAGAGCGAGGGGCCGACGACCTCGGAGCTGAGCGAGCGCAAGGAAAACGTCTTCGCCCGGTTCGACCGGGACTCGGTCGATCGGATCTCGCTCACCCGCGAGGGCAAGACCGTCGACCTCGAGAAGAAGGACGGCAAGTGGAGGGTCGTCCGGCCCGTCCGGGCGCGGGCGGACGACGGCGCGGTCGACGGCCTGCTCTCCGCGATCGAGTTCTCGAGCCGCGACCGCACGATCAACGCGAAGGGCGCGCGCAAGAGGTCGGAGTTCGGCCTGAAGGCCCCGCGGGTGCGGGGGAGCTTCCGTTCTCGGGGCACGGTCCACCGGTTCCAGGTGGGCGCCGAGGACTCGACGGGTGAGGGGATCTACCTCGCGGTCGACGACGAGCCAGCGGTGTATGTCGTCGGCAAGGACTTCTACGACAGCGTCGCCAAGGAGCTGTCGGATCTGCGGGACAAGCGCGTCGCGGAGGTGCGGCTGTCGAAGGTCAAGTCGCTCGCGATTCGGGGAGGCGAACGCGACGTGCGGCTCCGGAAGTCGTCGGGAGGTTGGAACCTCGAGGCGCCTTTCACCGGACGCGCGAGCCGTTCGAAGGTGGAGGACGTCCTGCGCGCCGTCGAGAACCTGCGGGCGGAGCGCTTCGTCGCGGACGGCGCGCGCGACCTGGGGTCCTACGGGCTCGATCCGGCCTGGCGCACCCTGCGCCTGGAGATCGAAGGCGGCTCGCCTGTGACCCTCGGGATCGGCGCTCCCTGCGGCGACGAGGGGGCTCAGGAGAGCTCGGACTCGGGCAAGCGCCACGTCACCCTCGAGGGCTCGAGGTCGGTCGTCTGCGCCGCGAGTGGGCTCTACGCCTCGATCTCGCGCGACCCCGCGGAGCTGCGCGACAAGCGGCTCGTCTCGACCCGCGACGAGGACGTCGCAGCGGTCGTCCTCGAGGGCCGCGGCAGCAAGGTCCGCATCAAGAGACACGAGGGAGGCTTCCGGCTGGTCGAGCCCCAGGAGGCGCCGGCCGACACCGACGCCGTCAAGAGGCTCCTGTCCGAGCTTCGCAGCCTCGAGGCCACCGAGTTCCTGCCGGCCGGAGACCTCGGCGCGCGGGGTCTCGACCCCGCGGGCATCACGGTCACGGTCGAGCGTGACGACGGGGGCGGCAAGGAGGTGGTTCGCCTGGGCTCGCGCGACGGCGAGACCGCGTTCGCGCGGCGCGGCGACGAAGAGCAGGTGTTGAGGATACCCGCGCGCGCCCTCGAGCTGGCCGCGGTCGACGCGCTGCGGTTCCGTCCCCGGCGCATCGTCAACGACGACGTCCTCGACGCCGTCGCGATGCGAGCGGAAGCGGGGGGCGTCCGCCAGGAGCTGAAGAAGACCGAGGGCGTCTGGCGCCTCGAGCGTCCCATCGCGTTGCGCGCGGACTCGCTCACGACGAGGGACGTGGCGCGGAGAGTCGCCGAGCTCACGGCGGAGCGCTGGGTGGCCGACCGGGACGACGGATCGCACGGGCTGTCCACGCCGCGGCTCAGGCTGTGGGTCAAGTTCGAGGGGCAGGGCGACGAGGAGGAGCCGGAGGAGGACGAGGCGGACGGGGGCGAGCTCCCGGCGCGTCCGACGGCGCGTCTGCGCGAGTACACGCTCGTCGTCGGGTCCGCGACCGATGGAGGCTACTTCGCGCGGCTCGAGGGCCCAGGCGGCGGCGACGCCGTCTTCGTCGTGGCGGCCTCGGTGGTCGAGGACGCCGAGCGGCCCCTCGCGGACAGGAACCTGTTCCAGATCGACGAGACTGACATAGCCAGGATGACCGTCGAGCGGGTCGCGGGTCGGGTGGAGCTGACGCGCTCGGGCGAGGGGTGGAAGAAGGGATCGGCCGAGATGCCCAGGGACGAGATCACGCCGCTGCTCGACAAGCTCGCCTCGGTGAGGGCGATGAAGGCAGTGGGGTTCGGTGCCGCGCCCGCGAACGCCGCCCTCGGCTCGCCGGCGATACGCGTCTCGATCCACCGAGCCGAGCACGAGGAAGGCGAGCCCGACGACGTCACGATCGCGATCGGCGCGACCTCGGGTGCCGGCGCCGACGCGGGCTACTACGCGCGCCGCGCTGACGTCGACGCGACGTTCATCATCCCGAAGGAGATCGTCGACACCCTGCTCGGCTTGTTCTAGTGGTGCGCGCCATCGTCGGGATGGGCTCGAACGTCGGCGATCGCGAGGCACATTTGCGCGTCGCGCTGGATGCGATTCGTTCTCTGGGGTCGGTCGTCGCAGTCTCCGACGTCTTCGAGACCGCCGCGGTCGGTCCGCCGCAGGGGCCGTACCTCAACGCGGCGATCGCGCTCGACACGGTGCTCGAGCCCGAGGCGCTCCTGGGCGCGCTCCTCGAGATCGAGTCGAGGCTGGGCCGCGCTCGCGAGGAGCGCTGGGGGCCGCGGACGATCGATCTCGATCTGCTGTTGTTCGGAGAACGCACGATCGACCTGCCGGGCTTGAAGGTGCCCCACCCGCGGCTGATGGAGCGGCCGTTCGCGCGCTTCCCGGCGGCTCAGGTGGGCGCTCCGTTCGAGCCGGGGCCGCAGCCCGGGGCGCGGCGTCCATTTCCGACGTAGCCGGAAGGCTCGCGAGGAGATCGTGCACAGCGTGCCCGGGGCTGTGCTATGGTTCCGCCTCAACGAAGGGAGGAGAGACGCCTTGCCAGCCAAGCGTTTTTTCGTGGCCGCCATCGCGGTTGCCGTCGTGGCCCTCTCGGGCGCCCCCGGATGCGGAGACGACACGGACACCAGCGTCGAGGAGCCGACGATCCGGCCCAACCTCCCCGCGGTGCCCAACGTGCCGCCCTCGCCGTACCCGATCACGTACCCGGACGGGACGTACACGGTCTACGGGTTGCGCAAGCGCCTGGAGCACACGATGGACACCGACGTGAGGGTCACGGCCACCATCGTCGACGTCTACGTCCCACCCGAGTGTCCCGAGGGGCGCACTTGTCCCCCCGCGAAGATGCCTCACCTGTGGCTGGGGGACTCCGCGGACGAGCAAGACGCGAACAGAAGGCTGACGCTCGTCGGCTACGCGGCCAACCAGAAGGAGATCGACGACGCCCGCGAGGACGCCGCGCACGGCCGGACGCCGGAGCCCCCCGAGGGGGAGGGGCTTCCGCCGATCCCGATCGACCTCGACCGCGGCAGGCGGGGGATCTTCGAGGGGCGCTTCGCGCGCATCAGCGGCGCGGGCTTCCTCGAGAGCGAAGGGCTGCTCGACTACCGGAACCACCGCCTCGAGGGCACGCCGGAGGCCGAGCCGACCAAGAACAGGTAGTGTCCTTCCTCCGATTAGTCCCCGTCATCCTCGCCGCGTTCCTGATCTCGTGCATCTCCAGCGGGCGGGACCGAAAGCGCGACGGCGGCCGGGAGCGAAGCGCCACCGACGGAGGCAGGCCCGCGGCCTGCGCGTGCGAGGACCGCTGGCGCATCGAGCCGGCGGGTCGGGACGTCCCGGGGACGGGCGGGACGCCGGAGCCGGGCGGCACGATGGTGGTTCACGCCGACTCCGAGCCGCCGCACTTCAACTACATGCTCAAGCCGGACGCGATGGCGACGTGGATCGCCATGCACGACGTCCTCGAGACGCTCGTGCGGCTCGATCCGCGCACGCTCGAGATCGTCCCCGAGCTGGCGGAGCGCTGGGAGGTCTCCGACGAGGGCAAGACCATCACCTTCCACCTGCGCAGCGGCGTCGAGTGGCACGACGGCCGGCCCTTCAGCTCGGCGGACGTCGCCTTCACGTTCGACCGCCTCATGGATCCGAACGTCCTCGCGGCCGCCCAGCGCGCGGACTTCGAGAACGTCGACCGCTGGGAAGCCCCGGACGAGCGCACCTTCGTCTTGAGGCTCAAGTGGGTCCACTTCGCGACGATGCCGAACCTGGACCACTTGCAGATCCTCCCCAGGCACGTCTTCGCCCGCGGCGACTTCAACAACCATCCGGCGAACCGCGCGCCGGTTGGGACTGGACCGTTCGTGCTCGACCACTGGACGCCCGGCGACGAGATCGTGCTCGTCAAGAACCGGCGCTACTGGGGGCGCCCCGCCTGGCTCGACCGGGTGATCTACCGCGTCGTCCGCGACCGCTCGGTCGCCTTCGAGATGTGCAAGCGGGGCGAGATCGACCTCATGTGGCGCCTGCTCCCCGAGCAGGTCGCGGACCAGCTCGACCCGGAGCTGTTGTCTCGCTACAACCTCGTCCAGTACTGGCCGTTCAAGACGGCGTTCTGGGTCTACAACACCCGCCGCCCGTTCTTCCGCGAGGCGCGCGTGCGGCGCGCGCTGACGATGCTCATCGACCGCGACATGATCCGTTGCAGCGTCGAGCGGTGTCTGTCCCGCGTCGTCGGCCAGCTCTACCCCCCCGAGCAGCCCGTCGGCCAGCCGCCGATCCCCCCGATTCCGTTCGACCCAGAACGCGCGAAGGCCATCCTCGACGAGGCGGGCTGGCGGGACTCCGACGGGGACGGCGTTCGCGACAAGAGGATCGACGGCAAGCTCGTGCCATTCCGCTTCACCTTCCTCGCGACCGCCGGGTCGACCTCGCTGCAGCGCCAGGCGGCGATCGTCCAGAACGAGCTCCGCCGGGCCGGCATCGACATGGACATCCAGCAGACGGACTGGGTGGTCTTCTCCGAGCGCCTGAGGGAGCACGAGTTCGACGCCGGGTCGCTCCTGTGGGTCTTCGACTCGCCCGCGATCGACCTCTTCTCGATCTTCCACAGCTCGCAGGCGAGTGGAGGCGGCGTGAACTACGGCGCCTGGAGGCACGCGGAGGCGGATCGGATCCTCGACGAGGCGAGGCACGTCCTCGATGCGTCGAGACGCAACGCGATGTACCACCGCCTGTCGGAGCTCGTCGCCGAGGAGCAGCCGTACACCGTGATGCTGAACCAGGCGAACAACTCGCTCGTCTCGAAGCGCCTCCACGGGGTCTACACCTCGATCGCGTGGTATCAGGAGCGCGACGTGTGGATCCCGCGGGCCGAGCAGTGACGGGGACCCCGTGATTCGGTACATCGGGCGCCGTCTCGTCACGATGATCCCGACCTTCTTCGGGATCACCATCGTCACCTTCGTCCTGATGCACCTTCCGCCGGGTGACCCGGTCGCCGCTCAGGTGGGCGAGGGGGGCATGCGGGCCTCCGCCGCGGCGAACGCCGAGCTCATCGAGGAGTACCGGCGCGCTCACTTCCTCGATCTGCCGCTCTTCGTGAACACCCGGCCCGACGACATGCCCAAGCAGGTCCAGCGGCTCGTCGAGCGCCTGCCGGACCCGGAGCGCGGGAGCTGGGCGGCGCGCCAGCTCGTCCTGCGCGGCGGGATCATCCTGCCCGTGCTCCTGCCGAAGCTCGCGAGGCTGCCGGAAGAGCAGCGCGCCGGGGCCCTCGCGGTCCTCTCGCGGATCGCGGAGCGGATCGGCGCGACCGAGGACCTGGAGCAGGCCGCCGACCCGACGGCGTTCTGGACCGGCTACTGGGAGCTGCACCGGATCGACTTCCGCCCCGCCAACGCCGACCGGCTCGTGCGCCGCTACGCCCGCCGGGGCAGCCCCGCGGTGCTCGCCGAGCTCCGCACGCTGGACAGCTTCATCGTCCCCTCGGTCGTCGACGCCCTGGGCCGCGATCCGGCCGGAGGCGAGCTCGATCGCCTGTCGACCCTCATCTCGCTCGTCACCGGAAGGGAGGTCGTCTACAGGGTCGGCGAGCCGGAGAGCCGGCGCCGGGAGACGATCGCGGACTGGAAGGAGTGGTGGTTCAAGCACGAGAGCGACTACGCGACGTTCCGTGGACCCGCGCGATTCGTGGCGATGGCCACCGAGACGCGCTACTTCAAGTGGGCCTCGCGGATCGGCAGCCTCTCGTTCGGCCTGTCATCGCGCGATCAGCGCCCGATCGCGGACAAGCTGCGCGAGAAGGCCCCGGTGACGCTCCTCGTCGCCTCGCTCTCCGTCTTCTTCGCGTACCTGTTCGCGATCCCGCTCGGGGTCTTCTCGGCGGTCCGGCGAGGCAGGCTCGCGGACCGCGCGATCGCGGTCGTTCTGTTCGTCGCCGCGTCGATGCCGGGGTTCTGGGTTGGCATGAACCTCATCCGCACGATCGGCCGGGCCGGATGGCTGCCGATCCGGGGCCTGACGAGCGCAGGCTACGAGGAGATGTCCCTCTGGGGCAAGGCGATCGATCTCACTTCCCACCTCGCGATGCCCGTCTTCTGCCTCACCTACGTCTCCATCGCGGCGCTGTCGCGGTACCAGCGAGTCGCGATGCTCGAGGTCGTTCGCCAGGACTACATCCGCACGGCCCGAGCGAAGGGCGTCGCTCCGCGCGGCGTGATCTGGAAGCACGCGATGCGCAACGCGCTGTTGCCGGTGGTGACGCTCCTGGGGCTGCAGCTCCCGTTCCTCCTGGGCGGCTCCGTCATCATCGAGCAGCTCTTCTCGATCAACGGGATGGGCCTGGAGACGTTCGAGGCCATCCTGTACCGCGACTACAACTGGACGATGGCGGTCGTGACGCTCTCGGCCGTCCTGACGATGGCCGGCGTCCTCGTCGCGGACATCCTGTACGCGCTGGTCGACCCACGGATCGGATTCGGCGGGCGGCGGTCTCGTGGCAGGTAGCTCCTTCATCTGGTCGCAGTTCAGGCGAAAGCGCCTGAACATGGCCGGCCTCGCCACGGTGGTCCTCCTGGTCCTCGTCGCCGTGTTCGCCGACTTCCTCGCCTCGCGGCTCCCCATCTACCTGCACTTCGAGGGCGAGACCTACTGGTTCCCGAACGTGAGGGATCCTCCGGCGCTGCGAGCGTGGGACAACGACAGGCTCGAGGAGGCGTTCGGCGAGGACGACTGGGCCGTCATGCCGCTCGTGCCCTGGGGTCCGAACCAGGACGACCTGTCGATGGGCGGTGCCTCGGCCCGGCCGCCCGACGGGCGGCATCCGCTCGGAACGGACTCGGTCGGCCGCGACGTCTTCGCGGGGATCGTCCACGGCACCCGCATCGCGCTGTCGGTCGGCTTCGTCGCGGTGGGCCTCTACGTGCTGATCGGGATCATGATAGGCGCCGCCGCCGGCTACTTCGGGGGGATCATCGACTCCGTCTCCTCGCGCGTGATCGAGGTCATGCTGTCGTTCCCCACGTTCTTCTTCATCCTCACCGTGCAGGGACTGCTGCCCTCCACCTCGATCCTGCAGCTCATGGTCGTGATAGGCCTGACCCGCTGGACGGACGTCGCGAGGCTGGTCCGCGCCGAGGTGCTCCGCGTCACGACCCACGACTACGTGATGGCGGCCAGGGCCACGGGCGCGACCGACCTCAGGATCGTCGCCAGGCACGTCCTGCCGAACTCGCTCGGCCCCGTGCTAGTCGCCGCCAGCTTCGGCGTCGCGGGCGCGGTCCTCGTCGAGGCCGCGCTCTCGTTCCTCGGCGTCGGCACGAACATCGTGACCCCGAGCTGGGGGCGCATCCTCAATGACGCCCGCTCCACGAACTACCCTTGGTGGACGACCTTCTACCCGGGCCTCGCCCTCTTCTTCACGCTGACCGCCTACAACGTCGTCGGCGAAGGCCTCCGCGACGCCATCGACCCGCGCCTCCGCGGCGATCTGGGGTAGAGCCGCGCCGATGCTCAGGTGGAAACGAGCGAGTCTGCCTTTGCCCACAGAGCGTCCAGATCGATCGACAGCCCTGGACAGCCGGGGATCCGATCGACCAGTCCGGACGTGGCGGTGACGGCGTGCGAGTACCGGTTGTCGTCACCCAGTTCGAGCACCTGGAAGCTTCGGAGCTGCGGATCCACGATCCAGTACCAGCGAACGCCGAACGCGGCGTATTCGTCGACCTTCTCGACCCGATCGCGTCGCTCGTCACGGGGAGTCGGCGAGACGACCTCGACCACGAGATCCGGCGGCACCGCCACGAGACCCTCGGCGGGAGGCTTTCGCCCCCCCAGGTACGCCCACAGGTCGGGCTTGCGGCCCCGACCCGCCGTGAGCGCAAAGCGCGTGGTGTCCGAGACGGCGACCGTGGCGCCCCGAGTGTTGCCCCACGATCCCAGGAGGACCATCAGCCACCCGACGATCACATCGTGCAGCGCCCCCACGTCCTCCTCCTCGACCAGAAAGCCATCGACGAACTCCCCAGGCTCGTCCTCGGGCAGATCCGCCCACTGGGCCAGCGTGATCGGCCGAAGACGTTCGGGCTCGACGGACCGCCGCAGGCTCATGCTCGGAGGATAGCAAGAGCTCCGGTGGTTCGGTAGCCCGCCCGGCCCCATGGCCGTTAGCCTGAATTTTCACGCCATGATCGGAGCCGCGGTGTCCGACCGTTCTCGCCCGACGAGCCGAAACGCCATACTTCGACACGATGGTCCACATGACGATCGAGATGCCCGAGGGCGCGCTCGCGGCTTCACTCGGCAGCCGCGCCCTCGCGACGGCGCCGGGTTCATGCAGTAGTGCTAGTACCGCGCGGCGCAGATTTGGCCAGGGGTTGCGCGGCGATCCGGATCCGCCCGTACACGTGCCCGTGCCCGTGCCCGTGCTCGATCCGGGTCCGGATACGGCACCGGCCTTGCGGTCGGCCGCCGGGTCGGTGGATTGGCCGTGCCTTCCCGATCGTGCCGGAAAAAGCCGGGCAGGGGCACGGGCACGGGCACGTTCACGGGC
>JACPQR010000201.1 GCA_016190375.1 Deltaproteobacteria bacterium | reverse complement strand
GCTTCGGCCTCGGCCTCGGCTTCGGCCTCGGCCTCGGCTTCGGTCTCGGTCTCGGCCTCGGCTTCGGCATCGGCATCGGCTTCGGCGTAGGTCACGGTCTCGGATTCGGCTCCGGCCTCGGCCTCGGCTTCGGCTTTGGCCTCGGCTTCGGCTTCGGCTTCGGTTCCGGCCGCGGGTTCGCTCCGGTAGTCGGCGAGTAGCTCGCCTGCATCGTTCCGGCGGCCGGTGCCCCCGTCCACGGACTGTCAACCATGTCCGTCGACTGCGCGTCAACCATGTCCCTGGTCTGAAGTGTCGAGGATGTCCCTGTCCGCACCTATGCCCGCGCAATGTTGCCGGTCGTGGTCTGGCACCCCGGGGGCTGGTTTGGTTACGATCGCTCGGTGCTGCCGGGCTGGGTCGTCCTCGCCGTCGTTCTCGGGCTCGGCATGGCCGCGGCGTCTCTCGTGGGTCCGAGCCCGTCGCGACGCTTCTCCGCGTCCGTGCTCGCTGCGCTCTCGTTCGCCACGGCGGCGGCGGCGAGCTCCGACCCGCCGCTCCTGGCCACGATCTGCGCGCTGGCGAGCCTGCTGCCGCCGATCAAGGTGTCGCAGCTCTCGGCCGACCGGACCACACGCTCGGCGCCGTTCCGCATCTGGCACCTGGTCTCGCCGTTCGACGTCCGCCAGACGACCCGCGTTCCTCCCGCGCTCGACCGGCGCGCCATGGCATTCCTCGCGCTTCACGGCGCCCTCGCCGCCGCGGGGATCGTCGCCGTGCAGCGGGCGGCCGAGCTCGACGGCGCCGCGAGGCTCGCGGCGCGGTCGATCGGCGGGGCGCTCGGCATCTACTGCGCGACGAGCGCCGCGGCCTGCCTGATCACCGCCTCGTACAGGCTCGGCGGCATCGCCGTGGGGACGATGCACGACGCGCCGATACTCTCGCGCTCGCTGGCCGAGTTCTGGGGGCAGCGATGGAACCGACCGGTCCACGCGTGGCTGCGCCAGTTCTTCTTCGTCGCCCTGGCGCGTCGTGGCCGCCCAAGGCTGGGCGTCCTCGCCGCCTTCGTCGCCAGCGCGCTGATCCACGCATGGATCGTGCTCGTGCCTGTCGGCCTCGCCGGCGCCGGCATGATGCTCGCCTTCTTCGGGCTGCAGGGCCTGCTCGTGCTCGTCGAGGACCGGCTCGCCGTTCGCCGCTGGTCCGCTCTGGCAGGCCGCGCCTGGACCGTCGGCGCGCTCGCCCTCTCGGCGCCGCTCTTCCTCGTCCCGTTCCTCGTTGCCCTGGGGCTGTAGGATCGACTGGAACGTCTACGAGATCCGCCACGCGACCAGCGCCGGCGGGCAGTCGCCCGCGCAGTGGCACTTGCAGAAGCAGTCCCGACAGCCCGGCTTGTCGTGCACCCCGAGGCGCGGGGCGTCGGCAGGGCCGTCAGCAACGTCATTCGGTTTCGGCACCGGGTAGCCCCTCGGTTCGGTGGACGAAGCGGGGTTCCCGGAGCCTCTCGATCCAGCGCCCGATGACGTACGAGTTCACCTCCACCCTGGCGTCGCCCCACCCGAACAGCTCCTCGTAATGGGTCCCGCGGTAGTCCTGGTCCATGTAGTTGAAGGCCTTGATCCAAGGGTAGTCCGTCATCATCCCGAAGTAACCCTCGAAGAACGCTTCCCAGTCCCTCTGTCCGTCTTCGAAGCCCGGGTCGTCGGCGTCGGGCGTCACGTGCACCTGAACGGCTGCCGACTCGGAAAGGAAGACGGGACGATCGTGAGTTGCGGCCATCTCGAGAAAGCGCATGACCCTGCCGCGGGCGGTCTCGCCGCCGCGCCCGTCCTGCTCGGGCGCTTCCGGGTCGACATGCGAGTTGCCGAAGACGTCCAGTCCGAACCAGTCGACCCACTCGTCACCCGGATACCACAGAGGCTCCCCGTCCTCCCCGACCGCGTCGAAGTCGCCGGCCGCGTCGGGCTCGTAACACCAGATGTACGCCGCCCCATCGGCGCCCGCGGCGCGGAACCGATCGACGAGCTTGCGGTATGCCGCCGGGTACACGCCCGGTGTGTAGCCGTTCCAGGCGCCGTTGAACTCGAAGCCGAAGCGCACGAACAACGGTCCATCCCATGCCGCGATGGCAACGGCGAGGTCGTCGATCAGCACGTCGTGGGTGTCGCTGAATGCGATTTCCTGATCGACGGGCTCACCATCGCCGATGGACATCGAGAAGGACAGATGCGGCACGCGCCCTGCCTCCTCGAGGCGCGCAAGGAACGACTCGACCGTCCGGACGAGGGACTCGGGCCTCGTGCCGGGGATCCCCGCGTGTATCCCCTCGACGAGCGGCTCGATAGCGGGATCCCCCAGGGCCGCCACGTAGCGATCGACGTCCTCCGGATTCGGCGAGGTCCCGTGCAGGACGCGGCCGTCCGGTGGCTCCAGCCGCTGCAGGACATCGCCGTCCCCGTCCGCGTCCGCATCCGCGTCCGCGTCCGCATCCGCGTCCGCGTCCGCATCCGCGTCCGCATCCGCGTCCGCGTCCGCATCCGCGTCCGCGTCCGCGTCCGCATCCGGGTCCGGTCCCCCATCCACCGCAGCGTCGTTGTCACGACAGCCGGCGAGAAGAACCGAGAGGAAAAGCGCCGCTTGTCGCATGCGGAGGCGACGGAGCAACGATCATGCCGCCGGCATCTCCCCGAACCCGCCGGACGACCTGCGACATCCTCGACGCAGCCTCCGATCTGGACTTGCGGTCGCCACGGATCGGAGGCCACGCGCGGAGACGATGCCATCCGGCCGCATCTTTGAATGGCGACGCAAGATTTCCAGGCCCCGCCAGCGCCTCCGACCTGGCCGGAAACGCGCTGAAAACCTTCCTCGTACCGTTCCTCGTTGCCCTGGGGCTGCAGGCTTGGGCACCCCACCTCTGGCAACCGGGTTGACGGCCCCACGAGACGACCGTGCGTCCAGGCGCCGCTCCGATGGCCCCTCGCTTGCAGCCGGTGCCGCCGTGCCGATCCACTCGTTCGCAGCGGCCGGTGCGGCAGCCTATCTCGTGATCGGGTGCGGCGCGCGGACGACGCTCGACTCGTGCCAGGCGGAAGGCGACGCTGCGAGCTGCGACTGCGAGGCGCCGGAGCCTGATGGGCCGACCGCCTGGAAGATCGAGATCGTCGACTCGGGGCCACAGATTGCCAGGCAGTCGTCTCTGGCGATCGATGCGGACGGCTTCGCCCATGTGGCGTACCAGGACGGTCGACCCGAGGCCCGCTACGCGACCAACGTGACCGGCGAGTGGGTCGCGTCCTCGCTGGCTCAGGGCACCTGTCGCGACGGCGACATCGCGGTCGATCCGTCCGGCTCGCCGCACGTCGTCTGCACGGACGTCCTGGAGGGGCTCCGGCACGCCACGACGGTCGAGGGCGCATGGCTCGTGGACACGATCGACCCCGAGGGCGAGGAGGGCTCGGTCGCGACCGACCTCGACGGAGCCGTGAGCCTGGTCTACTCGGTGCCCTGCACGAACGATCCGCCCGAGCCGGGGCTACGCCGCGCGATCCTGCCCGGACCGTCGCTCCGCGAGCAGATCGATCCCGACTGCTCCACTCATCGCGCCTCCGTCCAGATCGATCGGAGCGGGGCCCTTCACGTGAGCTACGCGGTCTGGATCGACTGGAACGTCTACGAGATCCGCCACGCGACCAGCGCCGGCGGGCAGTGGAGCAGCACCACGGTCCAGACGCTGGACGGCCCCGAGTACGAGCTGGGACCGTCGAAGACGAGCCTCGCGGTCGACCCGTCCGGCGCCGTGCACCTCGTCTACGCCAGGCGCGGGACCCTGTACCACGCCCATGGCCGAGGCGACGGCTGGACGGTCGAGGCGGTGGACGTCGTGCGGGCGACGGCGGGCGGCGCGACGCTCGTCTCGGACGCGACTGGCGCCTTGCACCTCGGCTACTACGAGCGGGGCACGACCGACCTCCGGCACGCGACGAAGCTCGGCGGCGCCTGGACGGTCGAGACGGTCGAGTCCGCCACGAGCGACGGCTTCCCCGACGGCACGGTCGGCCTCGCGGTGGACGACGTCAGCGGCACGCTGCATCTCAGCTATCGCTCGGACGCCACGGACGAGCTCCGCCACGCGCTTCGGCCGCTCGTGGACGACGCCGGTGCGGGCTGCGACTGAGAGCAAACAGCGTGCCCTGACTGTTTCCCGTCATCAGGCACGCTTCTAGGCCTTGCCGCTCGTTGTCGGGTGGATTACCTCTCGGGCCGAGGTGCCCATGGAAGACACGTTCGGCTGTCGTGTGCCCTTCACTCCCGCGTCCGGCCCCGCCGGAACGCTCTACTCGCTGCCGCGCCTCGAGCAGTCCGGCGTCGCGAAGGGTTCCAGGCTGCCCGTGTGCCTGCGGATCGTCCTCGAGTCGCTCCTCAGGAACTGCGATGGGGTGCGCGTGCGCGAGGAGGACGTCCGCAAGCTCGCCGGATGGAAGGCCAACGAGGCGAGGACCGCCGAGATCCCGTTCGTCGTCGCGCGGGTGCTCCTGCAGGACTTCACCGGCGTGCCCCTGCTCGTGGACCTCGCGGCGATGCGCTCCGCCGTCGCCCGGATGAAGAAGGATCCGCTGACCATCCAGCCGCTCGTGCCGGTCGACCTCGTGATCGATCACTCCATCCAGGTGGACGTCTCGCGGGCGCCGAACGCGCTCGCGCTCAACATGGAGCTCGAGTTCAAGCGCAACCGCGCGCGCTACGAGTTCCTGAAGTGGGGGATGCAGGCGTTCGACGGGCTCGGCATCGTTCCTCCCGGCGTGGGGATCGTGCACCAGGTGAACCTCGAGTACCTCGCCAAGGGCGTCCTCGAACGGCAGGGAGTCCACTATCCCGACTCGCTCGTGGGCACCGACTCCCACACGCCGATGATCAACGGCCTGGGGGTCGTGGGCTGGGGCGTCGGCGGAATCGAGGCCGAGGCCGGGATGCTCGGACAGCCGGTCTACTTCCTCACGCCCGACGTCGTGGGCGTCCACGTCGAGGGCGCCGTCCGGGAGGGCGTCACCGCGACCGACGTCGTCCTTCACGTTACCGAGATGCTGCGCAAGGCCAAGGTCGTGGGAAAGTTCGTGGAGTTCTTCGGCGACGGCGCCGCCACCCTTCCGGTCCCCGAGCGCGCCACCATCTCCAACATGTCGCCCGAGTACGGGGCGACCATGGGGTTCTTCCCCGTCGACGAGGCGACGCTGCGCTACTACAGGTCCACCGGGCGCTCCGAGGCGCACGTCGAGACGCTGCGCCGCTACTACCAGGCCCAGGGGATGTTCGGGATCCCGAAGCCCGGCGAGTGCGACTACTCGACGACCGTCGAGCTCGACCTCGCCGCCGTCCGGCCGAGCGTCTCGGGACCGAAGCGGCCGCAGGATCGCATCGATCTCGAGTCGCTCAAGGGCCGCTTCCGCGAGCTCCTGGGCCGCAAGGACGCGACCGGGTACGGCAAGCCCGTCGACGAGATCGATCGCCTCTACGCGACGCACGGCGAGAGCCCGCGGATGCCGCTGATTGGCGGCGGGCAGCAGGACTCGGAGACGGTCCCGGAGGGCGCGGTGACCTCGCGGGACACGAGCGGCGTCACCGAACGCGAGATGATGAACAACCGCCCGACCCCGGACACGATGGACGAGGTGCCCGAGGACGAGCTTCCTCCGGACCACTTCCAGGTCCGTCACGGCGACGTGCTGATCGCCGCGATCACGTCCTGCACGAACACCTCGAACCCGAGCGTGATGCTCGCCGCGGGCCTGTTGGCCTCGAAGGCCGTCGAGCGTGGGCTCAGGGTCGGGCGCACCGTGAAGACGTCGCTCGCGCCGGGCTCGCGCGTGGTCACCGAGTACCTGCAGAGGACGGGCCTTCAGGAGCCCCTCGACCGGCTGGGCTTTCACCTCGTCGGCTACGGTTGCACGTCCTGCATCGGGAACTGCGGCCCCCTCGATCCGAGGATCGAGGACCTCGTCGGCCAGAACGACATCGTGGCCGCCGCGGTCCTCTCGGGGAACCGCAACTTCGAGGCGAGGGTCCACCAGAGCATCAAGGCGAACTTCCTGATGAGCCCACCACTCGTGGTCGCGTTCGCCATCGCCGGTCGCGTGGACATCGATCTGACGACCGAGCCCCTCGGCACGGACAAGGACGGCCGGCCGGTCTACCTGCGCGACATCTGGCCGAGCTCGGCCGAGGTCGAGGCGCTCGCGGCGGCGGCGCTCGACCCGGAGACGTATCGCAGGCTGTACGGGCGCGAGTCCATGCGGAACGAGCTCTGGGACGCGATCCCGGTGGCGCCGGGAACGCTCTATCGCTGGGATCCCGAGTCGACCTACATCCAGGAGCCTCCGTACTTCATCCCGTTCGAGATGACGCCCGAGGCTCGAGGATCGATGGAGGGTGCCCGTGCACTCGCGATCTTCGGCGACTCGGTGACGACGGACCACATCAGCCCGGCGGGAGCGATCAAGCCTTCGAGCCCCGCGGGAGAGTTCCTGATCGAGAGGGGCATCAAGCGCGAGGACTTCAACAGCTACGGCGCTCGAAGGGGAAACCACCACGTCATGGTCCGGGGCACGTTCGCGAACGTCAGGATCAAGAACCTGATGGTGCCGGGCGCCGAGGGCGGCGTCACCGTGCACCACCCGAGCGGCGCGCGCATGACGATCCACGAGGCGGCGATGGAGTACCAGAAGACGCGGACGCCGCTCCTGGTCATCGCCGGCCAGGAGTACGGGTCGGGCAGCTCCCGCGACTGGGCGGCGAAGGGAGCGCGCCTCCTCGGCGTGGCGGCAGTCGTGGCCCGAAGCTACGAGCGGATCCACCGCTCGAACCTGGTCGGGATGGGCGTCTTGCCCTGCCAGTTCGAGGAGGGCGTGAGCGCCCAGACGCTCGGCCTCGACGGCACGGAGACGTACGACCTCGTCGGTCTCGAGAAGCTCCGTCCTCGGCAGGAGGCGCGCCTGGTCGTGCACGGCAAGTCAAACAGCCGCGAGGTTCCGGTGACGGTCCGGATCGACACTCCCATCGAGGTCGACTACTACCTGCACGGCGGGATCCTCCCGTACGTCCTGCGCAAGCTGCTTGGTTAGCTCGTTGGTATTCTGACGAGCAACGCCCGGGCCCTCGATCGCAGGAGGTCGAGCTCCGAGTCGTCGGCAGTCGTGAGCCGCACCCTGAGCTCGTCGCCGAGGCGCGAGACGCCGATCTGAAGGCCGCCAATGTTCAGCGGGCAAGCGTGCGCCGGGGTCCGGCGCGTCATGGCGTGGTGACAGCGGAATCGGACCGCGGTCTGGCCTGCGGTGCCGGCGCTGGTCGAGAGTCGCAAGAGGACTCCGCGATCGACGTTCGTGACCGAGCGCACCCAGCGCCCGATGACCTCCGAGGGACAGCTCTCGCGTTGCGCCTCGGGGATTCCGCGGCACTGCTGCCGCGGGTCGACGGTCGCCGGCGCCGTCCCGCGTCGGGTGGCCGCGGGCGATTCGAACCCCCAGCCGCCCGAGTCGACCTGGACGAGCCTGGTGCCGGCCGCGCCGCCGATCGCCTCGGTTCCTCGCTCGAACCGAGCGGTCACCTCCGTCTGCTCGCACCCGAGCGCCACGATTGCGACGAGAGCGATGCGTCGAGCCTTCGCAGCCATCTGTAGAACCCTCCTCGACTCTGCAAGCCAGGTGCCCCGCGCCACTGGAGCGATCCCCTGTGGCCGGAAAAAAACTCGCCCTGCGAATCCGGGCAGGAACCTCTTGTCAGGCGTCGTGGCTTCGCGTACCTATGTTCATCCGCTCCGGGGGTGCACATGATGAAGCCGCAGAAGATCTCGCCGCTCGATCGCGCTCCGCGCGCGCGACCGCTCATCCTGGTAGTCGACGACTACTCCGACAACCGCGAGATGTACGGCGAGTACCTGGGCTTCAAGGGCTTCGACGTGGCAGAGGCCGCGACCGGGCAGGAGGCGATCGACAAGGCCTTCGCGCTCCATCCCGATCTCATCATGATGGACCTGTCGCTGCCGGGAATGAACGGGTGGGAGGCCACCCGCCGCCTCAAGGCCGACGAGCGAACCCGTGCGATTCCGATCCTGATGGTCACCGGCTACGCGCAGAGCGAGGACGCGAAGATCGCGGCCGAGGTCGGATGTGACGCGTTTCTGGCGAAGCCCTGCCTCCCCGAGGACCTGAACGCGCAGATCGACCGGATGCTGGCTCGAGCGAGAGGGCTAATGCCTCACAAGGCAGGAACGCCCGCGTAGCGCCTGACGACCTCGAGGAGATCCTCGACGCCGAAGGGCTTCTTGAGCCACGCCGCGGCACCGAGCGCCTCGGCGTCCTCCACGATCCTCGACGACGCCGAGACCACGACGACTGGAATGGCGGCGATCTCGGGCCTGTCGAGCTGCAGCGAGCGGAACGCCGCGCCGTCGAGGTCGGGCATCATCAGATCGAGCAAGATGAGGGCGGGCGGAGTCGCGCTCGCGAGGAGCTCCAGCGCCTCGTGCCCGTTCTTCGCCCAGCCGACGGCGTGACCCTCCTGGGCGAGGATGTCGACGACCGCCTCGCCGATGTCGTGATCGTCGTCGACGACGAGGATCGTCTTCGGCGCGGCGGTCATGAAGGCACCGCCGGGAGCGGAAGGCTCACCTCGAAGGTCGAGCCCTTGCCCAGCTCGCTCCTCACCGAGATCGATCCGCCCAGTGCTTCGACGATCTGCCGGCAGATCCAGAGGCCGAGCCCGAAGCCTCCGAAGTGTCGGGAGGACACGAGCCGCTCGAAACGCCCGAAGATGCGCGCCTGGTCGTCCGCGGCGATCCCGATCCCCTTGTCCGCGACCAGGATGCGCGCGACGGCGCCGTCGGCGACCAGCGACACCTCGACCGGCTGACCTCGCCCGTACTTGATGGCGTTCGAGAGGAGGTTCCCGGTGACCTGCTCGAGCCGCAGCCGGTCCCAGTGCCCGATGACCCGTCCTGCCTCCGGCACGTCCACGCACAGTGAGCAGGCACCGCGCTGAGCGTCCTGCTCGAACCGCTGGACGACGTCGCGCACCAGCGCACCGAGGTCGATCCGCTCGAGCTCCAGGTCGAGCCGTCCGGCGCTGATCCGTGACACGTCGAGGAGCTCCTCGATGAGCTTCGTCAGCCGGTGGACCTGCCGGTTGGCAGCCTCGATCTTCGAGACGACCTTCTCGCCCAGGTCGACGCATTCGGCTCCGTTCTTCAGGCGCCGCAGGGTTCCCTCGAGGTGCAACTGCAGGCTCGTCACCGGTGTCTTGAGCTCATGCGACGCGATCGACAGGAACTCGTCTCGCACCTGGATGGCCTCTCGCGCCTCCCGGTACAGGGCCTCGATGTGGCGCTCCGCGCGCTTGCGCTCGGTCAGATCGAGGACGAAGCCGACCCAGTCCCTGCAGCTCTCGTCCAGAAAAGCGGCCCCGAAGAGGATCGGGACGCGAGCGCCGTCGGCGCGGAGGTACTCCTTCTCGTAGGGAGTGCAGCTTCCCGTCCTGCGACACTCCTCGCGACCTCGCTCGTCCAGCTCGGCGTACTCTGGCGGCGTCAGCTCCGCCCAGTGGAGCCTGCGGGATGCCAGGTCCGCGCGGCTGTGGCCGACCAGCTCGAGGAACGCGTCGTTGCCCTCCGTGATGAAGTCGCCGCCGTTCCCGAAGACCACGCCGATGATGTTCGAGTCGACGAGCCGCCGCAGCTTGGCCTCGCTCGCTCGAAGAACCTCCTGGGCTCGCTTGTGATCGGTGATGTCGTCGATGGTCACGACGCCGGCGACGATGTGGCCACTCGCGTCACGGATCGGCGCCGAGCCGACCCTGAGCGCACCCCTCGTGCCGTCACCCCGCACGATCTCGATCTCCTCGCCGGTGACGATCTCGCCGCTGCTGATCGATCGCGCTACCGGCCATTCGTGGGGCTCGTAGGGCCTGCCGTCGGCGTGGAAGCCCAGGAAACGATCGTCGTCCGGAGCGCCGCCCGACTCCGTGGGCCTTCGCGTCGGCCGGAGCCTCGTCTCCGGATCGCTGTCGAGCCGCAGGATCCTCTGAACCTGCTCGTTGCCGAGCAGGAGCCGCCCGGAGGGCGCCTCGACGATCGCGACGCCGGCCGGCATCTGCTGCAGGACGGCCTCGAGGCGCTGGCGCTCCGAGGAGAGGGCCGCCACCGCCTCCTCCCTGTCCTCGAGCGCATCCTTCATCCTCGCGAGGGCATCCTCGGCCTGCCGGTAGTGCCTCGCGTTCTCGATCGCCAGCGCAGCGCGGTCGGCGATCTCCTGGAGAAGGAGCTCGTCCTCTTCCGCGAACGGCTCCTCGCCCCGGCCGCGACCGCTCGCCAGGATCCCGATATGGCGCCCCGCGGCCTTGAGCGGAACGACCACGAGACCCCCCAGACCCAGGCGGTCGAGCAGCGCGTGATCCTCCGCCTTGGCGCCCGACGCGACCAGCGCATGGCCGGTCTCGATCACGCGGTCTGCCAGCCCCGGCGCTGCTCGAAGCCCGGGGCCGCGAGCGTCGCGCGGGCCCGCCAGGAGCTCCCTCGCGAAGGCGGGCCGGGAAGACCCCTGATTGGTGTCCCGGGCCGGCACGATCCACTGCCCGTCGTCGCCGACGAGCGCGACGAGGCACGGCTGCCCGAACGAGCGGGTCACCAGATGGATGATCGTGTCGATGACGGCCCCGAAGTCGAGCGCCGCCTCCGCGAGGACGCGCGACGCCTCCGCGAGGAGCGCGAGCCGGTCCTGCGCTGACTCGGCATCTCTGCGCGCGCCGCGCTCGGCCTCGTACAGCCGTGCCCTCTCGAGGGCCTGGGCCCCTTGGCGCGCGAGCAAGAGGAGGAACGCCCGCTCGCCGCCGTCGAAGTGGCGCTCCGAGTCGAACCGCAGCGCCAGCCCGCCCGCCGCGCGTCCCTTCACCAGGAGCGGCAGACACGCGAGAGCGTTGCGTTCCCTCGAGTGAGTCGCGGCAGAGGCGTGATCCGGGCCCCGCGGGAGCCACGAGGGCTCACCGGTACGGATCGCGTCCGCGATTGGCTCGCGAGCGGTCAGCGGCAGCCGCCTCCGGTCCTCCAGGATCTGCTCGCGATTTCCCAGGGCGCGAACCATCGTCGCCGTCGTCCCGGCCTCGTCGAGGACCCAGAGGGCTCCGGCGTCAGCCTCGGCGGCGGCGGTGCCCTGGCACAGCAGGACGTCGGCTACCTGCGCCGGAGTCAGGGCCTCCGAGAGCGCCGCCGTGAACGACTGCAAGCGCGCCGTCCGCTCCGCGGCGAGCTCGGAGCACCATCGCGCCTGGCGCTCCGCCTCGTACAGCCGCGCACGCTCGAGCGCTTCGGCGCACTGGCGTCCGAGGGTCAAGAGGAACGACTGGTCCTCGCCGAGGTCGCGCGACTCCCGGAAGCTGGCGCACAGAACGCCGGTCGGGCGGCTCTCGAGGAGAAGCGGCACGCAGACCAGGGAGGCCAGGTCGTCGCGCTCCAGCTCCCGCAAGGCAGGGTAGCGCTGGACGAGGTCCCCCAGCTCCGAGAAGCACAGGAGCGTTCCCGTCCTCGCGACCTCCGCGAAGGGCAGGGGCGCGTCCACCGGGATCGTCGTCCAGGGAGGGCCGAGCTCGTCGCCGTACCCGACGGAGTGGACGTAGTGGAGCGCCGTGCCGTCGTCGACGAGCACCACGAGCATCATGCCCGCGGCGCCCAGCGCGTCTCGCGCCTGCTCGACGACGGCCACCGCGACCTGCGCGGCCGTGACCGCCTCGGAGAGTGCCGCGGTCACCGCTTGCAAGCGCGCCGTGCGATCGGCGGCGCGCTCGGATCTCTTGCGCGCCTCGAGCTCCGCCTCGTAGAGCCTCGCGTTGTCGATCGCCAGGGCGGCGCGCCGCGCGAGGTCCTGGGCGAGGGCGAGATCCTCGGGGCCATAGCGGCGGCGCGACTCGGTCGCCGCGAGTGTCATCGCGCCGACGGCGCGGCTCCTCGCCATGAGCGGGACGACCATCGTCGAGGTCGGCCCGAGAGCCCCCAGGACGGCGAGGTCCCCTTCGGTCCGGGCCAGGGATTGGATTTCGTCGGGTCCCAGCTCGGGCAGGAGCAACGGGTCACCGGAACGGAGCACTCGTCTGACTGCCGGGGGTCCCTCGCTCGCGCCACCTCCCGCACTTGCGGCGAGGAGCTCGCCCCGAGTCGGATCGACGTGCGCCGTGGCGACCCGGGCGATCGACCCGTCGTGGGCCAACAGGTCGATCATGCAGAAGTCCGCCAGGCTCGGGACGACAAGCCGGGCCAGGCGAGGCAACGTCTGCCGGTGGTCGAGAGACGCGTCGAGCAGCGCCGTCGCGTCCGCGAGGAACCTGTACCTGCGCTCGCCCACCTCGGCGGCGGCGCGAGCCGCCTGCTCAGCGATGAGCCGGCGCGCGTTCTCCTCCACGAGCCGCGCCTCGGTCACGTCGCGGGAGATCGTGAGGAGCGACCTCGCGCGCCCATCGGCTCCTATCTCGGGGGTGACCCGGATCTGGTACAGGCGCCGGCCCTCGGGCGTCGGCCACTCGAGGGAGATCTCGGTGGCAAGACCGGTATCGAGGACCTGGAGCAGCTCCTCGCGCCACAGAGCCACGAGGCCCTCGGGCACGCCCAGCTCCTCGCTGGTCTTGCCGAGGAACGCCGATCGCGGCAGACCCGTCGCGCGCTCGATCGCCCGGTTCACGTAGACGTGCCGCAGGTCTCGATCGAGCCTCGCGATGATGTCCGGTGCGTCGTCGATCAGCGCGAAGAGATCCTCTTCCCGCTGAGCTCGCAGGAGAGGAACCTCCGGAAGCGCACGCGCCTCACGGTCGGAGCGCTGCGCAAAGCGCTGAACCGAGTCGCCCTGCACGGTATCCCCGAATTCAGTACCGAGGTTGCGCCCGGGTCAAGGCATAAGTGCGCGAACTAATTCATTTTTCTTACAACTGACCCACAAAGTTGCATGAAAGCTACGATGAACGGATCTCGCTTTTTCGCCCGCAACGCACTTTCTGAAGGACCAGGTATGGAATTTGACCGCAAAGATAGCAATTCCGCCCCAACTACCCGGAACTTTGCGTGATGGGCGGACGAACCGGCAAGTGTCTCTGTCGTTGCGCCGACCACTGGACGAAGCGCCGGCGCAGACTCATCGATTGCCCTGCCTCTGTCGCCTGGTGCCGTGGCACGAGAAAGTTTTTTCTCTTGGTCTGGTAGCGCTGGGCTTGGTAATTCGCGCTCTCGGGAAGGTGTTTCGTGCGCCGTCGCGGCGCGAGGGAGGGTGCGGCGATGTCGAAGGTGTCGGTCAAGGAAGAGCGGCCGCTCGCGGCCGGCGCGCAGGACGCGACCGAGCGCTTTCGTTTCCTGTACGAGGCGGCGAGCGTCCTGTCGTCGTCGCTGGACGTCGACGCGATCGCGGGCAGCCTGTCTCGACTGGCCGTTCCCACGCTCGGCGACCTCTGCATCGTCGATCTCGTCGAGGACGGTCAGATCCGGAGAGCGGCGGCAGCACACTCCGACCCTTCGAAGCAGGACCTCGCCAGCAGGCTCCTGGCCTACTCGCCCGACCTGCGCGATCACGGCCACCCGGTCGTGCACGCGATCGAAGCAGGCGGGACCCTGCCCGAGGTCAGGAGCGAGCTAGCCGACGACGCCTTGCGCGGCTTCGCACCCGAACCCGAGCAGCTCGCGGTCCTGCGCGAGCTCGGGGTTCGCGCGGCGCTCATCGTTCCTCTCGCTGCGCAGGACAAGCCGCTCGGCGCGATCACCCTGATGATCGAGGGGCGACGCTCCTTCGGCTCCCGTGACCTCACCGATGCCGAGCAGGTCGGCAGGAGGGCCGAGTGCGCGTTCCGGAACGCGCGCCTCCTCGAGGAATCCCGGGCGGCCGTTCGCCTGCGGGAGGAGATCTTGTCGGTCGTCTCGCATGACCTGCGCAACCCTCTGTCGCGCGTCTACCTCGCGACCGATCAGCTCCAGCGTGCCGTGCCTGCAGAGCAGGCGCGGCACGTGGAGATCATCCGCCGGTCCGCCCAGCACATGAACCGGCTGATACAGGACCTCGTCGAGATCACGAAGCTGGAGCAAGGCCGGCTCGCGCTCGATCGTCGCCGCAACGAGATCGACGTCTTGGTGCGCGACGCCATCGACCTCGTCGCCCAGAAGGTGGAGCAGAAGTCGATCGATCTCGGCGAGTCGGTCGACCATGGGCTGCCGCCGGTCACGGTGGATCGCGTGCGAATCGTCCAGGTGCTGACCAACCTTCTCGACAACGCCTTCAAGCACACGGCGGCCGGCGGAAAGATCGCCATCTCGGCTCGAGCTGTGCAAGGCGGAGTCGCGATCGCGGTCTGCGACACCGGAACCGGAATCGCGCCCGAGATGCTGCCCCACGTGTTCGACCGGTTCAAGCACGCGAAGAAGTGGAGCCGGGACGGCGCGGGGCTCGGGCTCGCCATCGCTCGCGGAATCGTCGAGGCGCACGGCGGCACGATCCGGGTCGAGAGCAAGGTGGGAGTGGGCAGCACCTTCGAGATCTTCCTGCCGGTGGCGGTCCGATAGTTCCGGGGTGCGCGTTGCGACCCACCGCGGCCAGCCGGAGGTTGAACAGGAAGGCGGGAAGGATGGAAGGACCGGATCGAGATTTTCCTTCCTGTCTTCCCGCCTTCCTGTGGATTCCCTCCGGGGCGGCCACCGACTCGCGTCGCCAGATCGCCACGTGTGGCGCCAAAGGCGTCGTGGCCATCGCGCGCCTCGCGAATGACGCTTCCGTTCCCGGTGGCACGTCCGCTGCACGATCGATCTCGGGTCGCCGGCGAGGAGCGCACATCATGAGCAGGAGCGAATCGAGGACTCGGCATCGACGGACCAATGAAGCGTCAGTCGCGTCGAACGGCGGCGCGGCGCACGGTGCGGCCGGGCATCGGCGCGAGACGCTGCCCGACGAGCACTCGAGCCTGGTCGGCGTCCTCTACCACGCCATGCAGGGTGCAGAGCTGTACGCCGAGTACGCGATGCAGGCCGAGCAGAGCGGTGACGCGGACCTCGCGGAGTTCCTCTGGGAAGTGCAGGAGGACGAGGTGGCCCGAGCCGACCGTGCGAAGGAGTTCCTGGTCGAGCGCCTGGGGGTGGAGGATCTGATCGAGGAGCTCGAGGAGGAAGATCTGGAGGAGCAGGAAGAACCGAAGGCAGGGGCGTCGCGGCCCTAGAGCGGGTCCCAAGCGTCAGGACCAGAGGCGACTCCAGAAGCTGCGGCGCGCGGAGATTCGTTCGAGCGCTTCCTGAAGCTCCTCGTCGTAGTCGGCGCGGCTCGCGATGTCGCTCATGGAGATGATGCCGAGGAGCCGATCGTGGCGGTCGACGACCGGGATCCGGCGGACCTGCTTCTTTCCCATCAGCTCGATCACCTCGGTGATCTCCTCGTCGGCGGTGACGCAGTCGCAGTCCGCGGTCATCACGTCATCGGCCTTGAGCTCCCGGACGTCCTTGCCCTCGGCGTGGCCCCGGAGCACGATGTCGCGCTCCGTGACGACTCCCACGAGCTTCTTGTCCTCGTCGACGACGGGCACGATGCCGCAGTTCTCGTCCCGCATGATCTCCGCGATCTCCCGGACGGAGGTGGGCCTGAGGACCGTGCGTACGCCGACGGTCATGATCTCGCCCGCGGTCATTGGCTCGCGGGTCCAGCGCGGCCGGCGTCGGACCGGCGGTCGCGGCGCCAGGGGCGGCAGCGGTCCGCCGGCCAGGGGCTCGCCCTCGCCGGTGGGCTGCGCGCCCTCGGGAGGATCGCCCCACCGTCGCGCCTCGGCCGGAGCGGGCGGAGCGTCCGAAGGCTGCTTCCTCTCCTCGCTCGGGATGCCGGAGGCGGCCGGTTCTCGAGCCCGAGCGCTCCATCCACCCTGCCACGGCTGGCCGTGCATCACTGCCCTTCTCTCGACCTGGCCGATGCCGGGCCCATAGACTCCCGAAGACCGGTCCTCGCCCGGCCCTTGGTGCCCGGCGGCCTCGCCGGGTCGCAGCCCCATCAGGGCTCGCCGCCGAGCGGCGCGCTCGTAGTAAGTGCTCGTGCCAGGTCGGCCGCTCTCGGAGCGTTCCTCTCTCGACCCGCCGTGACGCCCGCCGCTTCGTTCCATCCTCCTACCCTCCTTCAGGGATCCCCGTTCTCGCCGGATCGATCGGGCGGTGCTCCGCAGCCCCGCTCCGAAGCCACATCTTGGTGCCGGACGGCGCGCTGACAAGTGGGTGAGCGCGGGAGTGTCGAGTCGCGAAAAAGCCACCGGGGCTGGACGGCGCCCCGGGGCTGCCGGCGCCCGCGACCCGACGCCGTGCTTGCACGTGGCCGGCCTTGACTCGGTCCTCCGCAAATCCATTGTTGACCTCGGATCTCGGGCGAGGACCAATGGACGTCGTCGAGAGAACGCTTCGCTGGCTGACGCGGTGGTCGTCGGCGTTCGTCGTGGCCGCCTTCCTTGCGGCGCCGGCGAGCGCGGAGCCGACGGACCGCGAGGCGTCGCGGCAGGACGCACAACCCAGATCGCCGAGGTCACGTCAGTGGATCGCCGAGGGAGCGGGCGTCGGCGGCACCACGGGTTACGGGCGAGCGGGCGTGCTCGAGCTGGGCGGGTCCGTCGGCTTCTCCTGGGCGTCCGACTTCGCCGAGATCCGGGTGGCTCCGCAGATCGGGTGGTTCGTGGTCGATCGCGTCGAGCTGTCGGCCATCACTTCGATGGCCTACATCAACACGGGAGGCGAGGGGAGTGGGTACGTGACGCTCCTGGCGGAGCCGAGCCTGCACGTGCCGATGTCCGACGTCCTCTTCGGTTTCGCGGGGCTCGGGCTCGGGCTCGCGTACGCCGATGGCCCGGGAACGGGCTTCGCAGTAGCGCCTCGCTTCGGGGCCAACCTCCTCGTGGGACGCTCGGGAGTGCTCTCGCCCGCGCTCCAGGCGGTGTGGTCGACGGCCGGGACGGTGCAGAAGGGCCAGAGCTCGCTCCTGGCGGTCGGCTTCTCGCTGGGGCTCAACGTCGGTTTCACGGTCATGTGGTAGGCGCGAAAGGAGATCCTGGCATGGTTGCTCGATGCGAGGTCTGCGGCAACGAGTACGACAGGGCGTTCCAGGTGATCCTCGACGGCGGTCGCCACACGTTCGACAGCTTCGAGTGCGCTGCCCACGCGCTGGCGCCCAAGTGCGCACACTGCGGCTGCCGGATCCTGGGTCACGGCGTGGAGAAGGAGGGCGTGATCTACTGCTCGGCGAGCTGCGCGAAGCAGGAGGGCATCACCGAGCTTCGCGATCGTGTCTAGCTGACCAAGCAGCGACTCTGCGGCGTCGCTGGAGAATTGAATCGTGAGCGATTGGACGAAGACGCTGATCTTGAATTGCCGGCGACCCGGGCCGCATTGTCGCTTGAAGGGGACCGTTCGCGATGACAGACTTCGTCGCTTGCGGTCGGTGAACCGCGTGTGCATCGTCGCCTTCACCGCGGCAGGAGAAGCATGAGCGGCCGAGTCCTGATCGTCGACGACGACTCCACGACCAGCGAGATGCTGGCCACGGCGCTCACCGAGCGCGGCATGGACGCCGGGTGGCGCTCGAACGCCGAGGACGCGCTCCTCGCCTTCGCCGCGGAGGACTTCGGCGCGGTCGTCACGGACCTCAACATGGAGGGAATGAACGGGCTCGAGCTCTGCGAGCGAATCGTGGCCAACCGGCCCGAGGTCCCGGTGATCGTGATCACGGCTTTCGGCAGCACTCAGGCGGCGGTCGCCGCGATTCGCGCCGGGGCGTACGACTTCATCGCGAAGCCCGTCGACACCGACGCGCTGGTGCTCACCGTCGAGCGGGCGCTGCGCCACCGCTCGCTCCGAGACGAGGTCAAGCGCCTCAGACAGGCGGTCGCGGACAGCCAGCACTTCGAGGAGCTGATAGGACCGAGCCCGGCGATGCGCCGCGTGCAGGACCTCGTGGCCCGTGTCGCCGATTCGGACGCCTCGGTCCTGATCACGGGGGAGAGCGGCACCGGCAAGGAGCTCGTGGCTCGCGCGCTCCACGCCCGGAGCGCCCGCCGGGATGGCCCGTTCGTGCCCGTGAACTGCGCGGCGATGCCCGAGCCGCTCCTGGAGAGCGAGCTGTTCGGGCACGTGAAGGGAGCGTTCACCGACGCCAAGTCCGCGCGGACGGGCCTCTTCGTCCAGGCGAGCGGAGGGACGCTGTTCCTCGACGAGATCGGCGAGATGGCGACCGGGATGCAGGCGAAGCTCCTCCGCTCCCTTCAGGAGCACAAGGTGCGACCGGTCGGCGGGAACTCCGAGGTCACGTTCGACGCTCGGCTCCTGACCGCGACGAACCGCGATCTCGAGGGCCTCGTTGAGGAGCGAGCCTTCCGCGAGGACCTGTACTACCGCATCAACGTCGTCCACATCCAGGTCCCGCCGCTCCGCGCGCGCGGGACCGACGTCCTGCCCCTGGCGCAGTCCTTCGTCGAGCGCTTCGCGCGCACGAGTGGAAAGCACGTCATCGGCCTGTCGAGCTCCGCGGCCGAAAAGCTGCTCGGCTACGACTGGCCCGGCAACGTACGCGAGCTGGAGAACTGCATCGAGCGGGCGGTTGTCCTTGCCCGGCACGAGCAGATCGCCGTCGACGACCTGCCCGAGAAGATCCGCGACTACAGGAGCTCGCACATCGTGGTGGCGAGCGACGATCCTTCCCAGCTCTTGCCGATGCACGAGGTCGAGAGGCGCTACATCCTGCGAGTGCTCAAGGCCGTCGGTGGAAACAAGACGGAGGCGGCGAGGGTGCTGGGGTTCGACCGGAGGACTCTGTACCGCAGGCTCGAGCGGTACGGGATGCCCGACGTCTCCGGGGCGGCCGATCTGGAGATGCCGCTGAGCAGCGAGCGAGCGACGGGAGGAAGCGTGTAGCAGTTCGCCACGGCATGACCAGCCTGCCACGCCGCCGAGGGGCGGGAGCGTGGCGAGACTCCGGCGGCCCCCCCTAGATTCCACGCGCACCGTCCATCCCTGCACGGCACACCTCCTGCAACCTTCCGGCAGGCATGCTCGGACTCGGCTTCGCGATGTGGCTGACCGCGAGCTCGGTGGCGACAGATTCCTCGCGACTCGAGCGAGAGCCCGTGCGAGACGTTCACCTGAGGTTGGCTGAATCCATTGCCGAGGCACATCTCGTCATCGAGCCCCGCGAGAGCACCGAGGCGAACCAAGCCCTCGTGGCATTGCTGGCGCAGGTCGAGCAACTCGGGCTGCTTGCCGAGCTCGTGACTCTGGTGCGTGACGGGCAGCCCGTGCTGTCGGGCGAGTCGATCCTGCTTCGCTTGGTGCTTCCAGCGCGAATCTACGTCGGATGGAGCTTCTGAGACGGGGGAAGGAGGTCGCGAACATGGGTTTTCCCGCGGCGGTGACCGACGCTGGCGAGCGAACGCGGCGGGCTGCTCCTCCGGAGCGCCCCTTCACCGTTTGCTTCGTGGTCATGGACCCCGAGTCTCCCGGAGGCTATCGAATCGCGACCGCGCGAGCCCCGGCCGAGTCTCTCCTGCGCTCGCTGATGGAGGCCCTGCGCGACGTGCTGGCGACGGGCGCGCCGACGTCCTACGACGTGGACGCACCCGGCGAGGTCGTCGTGACGCTGAAGTGACCGCTCCTCGCGACGGCGATCGGTGAGCCATGGCGCACGCGATCTGGAAAGGGAGCATCGGCTTCGGGCTCGTTCAGATCCCCGTGTCGTTGCACTCGGCGGAGGAGAGCAAGGATCTCTCCTTCACGCTCCTCGACGAGCGGGACCTGTCGCCCGTCGGGTACGAGCGAATCAACAAGCGGACCGGAGAACGGGTGCCGTGGGGGTCGGTGGTCAAGGGATACGAGTACGACAAGGATGCGTACGTCGTCCTCGGTGACGAGGACTTCCGCCGCGCGAACGTGGAGGCGACGCAGACGGTCGACATCCTCGCGTTCGTCTCGGCGCCGGAGGTCGAGCCGATCTACTTCGAAAGGCCATACTACCTGGCCCCGGACCGGCGGGGCCAGAAGGCGTATGCGCTCCTGCGCGAGGCGCTCCGCCGCACGGGGAAGATCGGCATCGCGAGCGTCGTGATCCGGACCCGGCAGCACGTCGCAGCGGTGATGGTCCGGGGCCAGGTCCTCGTGCTCCAGCTCCTGCGCTTTGCCCACGAGATCCGGTCGGTCGACGACCTGCAGCTTCCCGGCGACGAGCTCGAGGCGCTCGGAGTGTCGAAGAAGGAGCTCGACATGGCCGAGCGGCTCATCGAGGGGATGGTCGACGAGTGGCGTCCAGGGGAGTACCGCGATCGCTACCGCGAGGACCTGCTCGCCCTGATCGATCGGAGGGTCGAGGCGGGTCAGATCCGCGAGATCGCTCCGGAGGAGAAGCCCGCGGAGCGGGCGGCGCCCAAGGTCATCGACATGATGGCCCTCCTCAAGGAGAGCCTCGAGCAGCGTGCGAAGGCCGGGCCCGCCGGCAGGCCGCGGAAGGTCGCCGCGGGCGCCCAGGAGGCCGCGCCTTCGCGGAAGGCGGCGCGCACGCGAAGGGCTGCCCGTTGAACGAGAGCGCCATGGCCGAGCTGCCCGGCGCGCGCCCCGCTCCGCTTCCGCGGTCGCTCGAGCCGCAGCTCGCGACGCTCGTCCGGGACCCTCCTCAGGGCGACCAGTGGCTCCACGAGATCAAGCTCGACGGGTATCGCCTCATCTGTCGCGTCGATCGCGGGCGCGCGCTCCTCTTCACTCGATACGGCAACGACTGGACCGCCCGGCTCCCGGCTCTGGCGCAGGCCGCGGGTCTATTGCCCGTCGGCGAAGCCCTCTTCGACGGCGAGGTCGTGTCGCTCGGGCCGGACGGGGTGGCGAGCTTCCAGGCTCTCCAGAGCGCCCTGGCGCGCGGATCCCCCGGCGCCCTCGTCTACTTTCTGTTCGACCTCGTCCACTGCGACGGCTACGACCTGCGCTCGGTGCCGCTGGAGCGGCGCAAGGAGACGCTCGGAGCCCTGCTCCGTCGGTCCGACGGTGGCGGGCACCTCCGCTACAGCGACCACGCCGTGGGAAGGGGGCCCGAGCTCTTTCGCGAGGCATGCGCGAGAGGGCTCGAGGGGATCGTCTCCAAGCATCGCTCGGCTCCGTACAGGTCCGGGCGCACCCGGACGTGGCTGAAGGTGAAGTGCGGAGCCGGCCAGGAGCTCGTCATCGGAGGGTTCACCGATCCCGCTGGATCCCGGACCGGCATCGGGGCGCTGCTCGTCGGCTATCACGACCGGCCGGGCACGCCTCTGCTCGTCTATGCGGGGAGGGTCGGCACGGGCTTCACCGGTCGAATGCTGTCCTTCTTGCGCCGGCGCCTCGACCCGCTCGAGCGTCACGCGCCTCCCTTCGGCAATCCCCCGCGCCCGACGCGGGGCGTCCACTGGGTCGAGCCGGTGCTCGTCGCACAGGTCACGTTCACGGGCTGGACGAGAGACCGCATCATGAGGCACCCGAGCTTCCGGGGCCTTCGCGAGGACCTGAGACCCGACGAGATCGTCCTCGAGCGGCCCGCGGCGGTCGAGGCGAGGCGATGAAGTCCGCCCACGTGGATCCGGGACAGGCTCCCCGGCCGAAGGTCGACGACTGGTACTACAAGGGCAGCGGCAAGCTCTGGAACCGGGTCGCGATGATCACCGGTGATGGCGGGATCGGCAGGGCGATCTCGATCGCGTTCGCCAAGGAGGGCGCCGATCTGTGTCTCGTCTACTCCAGCGAGCACGCCCAGGCTGCCGAGACCAAGGAGCTCATAGAGGACCTGGGACGCGTTTGCTTCACGATCGCGGGCGACGTCGCCGACGAGGAGTTCTGTCGCGAGGCCATGGCCGCGACCGTCGGGTCGTTCGGTGGGCTCCACGTCCTGGTCAACGGCGTCGAACAGGCCAGTGATCCCACGCCGCTCGAGGAGCTGAACGGGGCAGAGCTCGCTCGGGCGTTCACGGCGGGCATTTCCGCCCAGCTCCTGATGATCAAGGCGGCGCTTCCCCACCTGGACGCGGGGGCTTCGATCATCAACACGGCCGCGCCGCCGGCGAACGGAAACGTGGTCGGCTCGGCGTGCCGCGGCGCGATCGCGGCGAGCACCGGCGCCCTCGCGGTCGTGCTGGCGAGGAGGGGAATCCGTGTGAACTGCGTCGCCCCGGGGACCATCTGGACGCCCGAGGTCAAGTCGAGGCTCTCGCCCGCCGAGCTCGCGCGCTTCGGAACGAAGGCGCCACTCGGCAGAGCCGGCCAGCCGGAGGAGGTCGCGCCCAGCTACGTCTTCCTCGCGTCCGACGACAGCTCGTACATGACGGGCGCGATCTTGTACCCCGACGGGGGAGAGGTCGTCCGATGAGATTCGTGGCATGGCCGCTGCAGCGCTCCGAGGGATGCCGGAGCTTCGCGAGCGGGAGGACCTCTTGCGATCCGTGGAGCGCGATCGCGATGAGCTCGTCCGAGCGGCGCGCGACTTGCGGATCGCCGCCGAGACGCAGGTGAGCCTGGGCAGGACGCTGGTCGCGCAAGGGCTGCACTGGCGGTGGTTGATCGGTGGGCTGGCCCTTGGATTCATGCTCGGCGCGCGAAATCGCGCACGGTAGGAAAGGAGTCGTGGCCGCCATGGAGGAGACACGGGACGAGCTCGGGACGTCGGCGCCAGGGACGCAGCTTTCGCATGTGACTGGCTGCGTCGGAAGCGCCCTGCGTGCCAGGCCGTACGCGTCTCTCGCGCTCGCGGCGGCCGGTGGCTTCGTGGTCGGCGGGAAGCTCCTCGGCCAGCTCGTGCGGGGGCTCTTCCGGCTCGTCGCACCGATGGTCGTCGACGTCCTCGTCGGAATCATCGAATCGAGGCGGAGCCAGGGTGACGCGCGGACTGAGCCCGGCCAGGAGCTCACCGCAGACGATCGACAAAGGAGAGGAGAATGAAGATCAAGGACATGGTGTCGCGAATGCGGCACATGCGGTCCGACGACCTGTTGCATCTGGCCGGACTTCAGAGACGCAGGAGCGCCGCGAGCCAGATAGGCCCGGCGCTCGGGCTGTTCGGAGCGGGGCTGCTCCTCGGCGCCGGCCTCGGGCTCCTGTTCGCCCCGCGCTCGGGCCACGAGCTTCGCCACGACATGAAGGAGCGCACGATAGGCAGGCTGCGGGCGGTGCGGGAAAAGACGAAGGAGACTGGCGATGGAGGCGCTTGGGCCGCAGGTCAGAGCGGAGGCGGGTGAGATGGCCGGCCGGACCTGCGCCCACCAGGGCTGCGGCTGCACCGTCGAGCCGTGGGAGACCTTCTGCAGCGTCGAGTGCCGGGAGGCGGGGCCGTCCGGTGAGGGAGCGCCAGGAGTCGACACGACCACCGAGGGCGAGGTCCCTGGCGCGGGATACACGACGTGCGTTTGCGGGCACGTCGACTGCTGGGCGGTGCCGGAGGAGGCCTCGGAGGCACCGACCGGCGTCCGACCGCCGGGCGGTCCTCACGGGCCGGATGACCCGATCGAAGACGCCGACGAGGACCGCGATAGCTGGATCTGAGTACAGCGCCCCGGAGTCGGGGGCGCTGTACCGAGGAGGCGCAACCGCCACACGTGGCACCCTGCCACGCTGCCGGACCCCGGCTGCGGCGGGACCTGCCGCCTCGCGGGCGAGTCGGCGTGGCACGGCTGCTGCACTTCCTCTCGGGCTGCATGGACCTGCCTCCTCCCCAGCCGATTCAGCCCCGCGCTCCGGCGAGCGCCGGACCAGACGCTGCTCGTCACGGCGACTCGATGTGGTCCGCGCTCGTGCGCGTCATCGACGCCGGACAGAAGCTGCTCGGAGACAGGATCGACCTCGGCCGGCTCGAGGTCCAGGATGCGCTCTCGAGGACGCTGGGTCAGCTCGGCGTGCTCCTGGGCGGGATCATGCTCGTGATCTGTGGCTGGGTGGGCCTCACGGTCGCGCTGGCGCTGTGGCTGCGCGAGGCACGTGTTCCGTTGCCTGCGAGCTTGCTCGGCGCGGGGCTCGTCACGGCGGCGATCGGAGCGTTCTTGATCCGAGCCGTGACGCGTCCAGACCAGACGAGCGGAAGGGAGGAGCGAGATGGATGAGTCCGGCAACGGCCACACCAGGGCGCTGCCCCAGCCACCCGAGGAGGCTCCAGAACAGGACGCCCTCGTCAGGCTGGGAGAGATCATCGGACAGATCGACCGGCGCACGCGCGAGCTCGTGACGGAGCATCCCGTCCTCGCGCTCTCCGGCGCGATGGCGATCGGCTGGATCCTCGGCCGGCTCGTGACGCGGCGGTAGCCGCGTGATCCGGGGCGGAGCGAAGGAGCGAAGGACCAAGAGGCAAGGAGAACGGACGATGTCGATGAAGATCAGGGACCTCGTAGAGAACGCCAACGAGCTCACCACCGACGACGTGCTGCACATGCTCGGTCTCGAGCGGCGGGGCGAGCGGATCCTGCCGATGATCGGACTGTTCTCGGTGGGCGTCCTCGTCGGCGCCGGAGTGGGGTTGTTCCTCGCGCCCAGGTCGGGAAAGGAGCTCCGGCAGGCCATCCTGTCTCGCGTGGGCGAGCTGCGCGAGCGAGGGATGGCGGCGGCGCGCGAGGTTCGCGCGAAGACGACCGAGGCCATGGGGCAGACGGAGGAGCGCGCGGGGTACGCCGGCGAGGGCACCCAGCCGAGGACGACGCCCTGAACGGGCGAGGCAGAGAGTCCGCCCTGCCCGTCGGGCACGTGGTCTCCGGCAAGTACGCCATCGTTCGAGAAATCGCCCAGGGCGGGATGGGCATGGTGTACGAGGCCGAGAACCTCTCGATCGGCCGGCGTGTGGCGCTCAAGGTCCTCGCCGCGTCGTTCGCCACGAACCCCGAAGCTCTGGAGCGGTTCCACCGCGAGGCGCGGGCCGCGGCCCGAATCGGCCATCCCAACATCCTCGACGTGCTCGACATGGGAGTGTCCGAGGGCGGAACGCCGTACATCGTGATGGAGCTCCTTCGAGGCTACGACCTGGGGCGGGTGGTCGGGACCGCGCCGATCGGGCGGGCCGTCTGCGCCGACATCGGCCTGCAGCTCTGCGGAGCGCTCGGCGCGGCGCACGCGGCGGGGATCATCCACCGCGACCTCAAGCCGGAGAACGTGTTCCTCGCTCGAAGGGGAGCCTTCTTCACCGTCAAGGTGATCGACTTCGGCATCGCGAGGTTCCTGGACCCGATCGGCGCGGGACGGCGGATCACCTCGAAAGGCGTGGTGCTCGGGACGGCGGCGTACATGTCGCCGGAGCAGGCGCGGGGCGATCGACTCGTCGATCACCGCACCGACATCTACTCCGCCGGCGTGATCCTCTACGAGATGCTCTCGGGGCGCGCTCCCTACAGGGGCGCCAGCAACGCCGCGGTCCTGCGAGCCATCGCCGATGGCGAGCCTCCCGCCCTGTCAGCCGTGGCTCCGTGGGTCGACCAGGGACTCGCGTCCGCGGTCGGCAAGGCGATGGCGCGAGCGCCCGAGGCGCGGTTCCAGACGGCGGCCGACCTCGCAATCGCGCTCCGCCACTTCGCCGGATCGATCGACGCCTCGCCTCCGAGCCCCGCGCCGCCGCCGAGATCTGCCGCAGAGTCGGCCGAGACGACGACGGGAGAGACGACCAGACGCGATTCGATCTCGTGGCTCTCCCGCCGCACCAGCGTCCGGCGGCGCTGGCTCACGCTGCTCGCGATATGGGTCGCGATGTGGCTCGGCGGCTTCGTGGCGTGGCAGAAGCTCGGCCTGCCGGGGACGCGCACGCAGGAGACGCTCTCCCTGCGGGTGACGGGCGATGCCGCAGACGCGCGCGTTCTCCTCGATGGGCGCCTCCTCGGGCGGCTACCCGTCGCCGTGAAGCTCCCACCCTCTCGAGGCCACCACGTCCTTCGCGTCGAGGCGGACGGTTACCCACCGAGCGAGCAGACGATCGCGCTGACGCGCCCACTACACGTGATCGTCAACCTTGCCCGTCGTCCGTGACTCTTCCGCTTTCATCCTCGCCACACGTGTGGCGAGCCCGTCGAATGGCACACCTCCTGCTACTTCCAGGTCCGATGGTCGAGACGACGCACGTTGTCCGGCAGATCCGCGAGGCCGCGATCCCGCTCGCAGGAGGTCGCGCCTCCGATCTCGATCCGCTCCTCCAGAGGATCGGAGACGCGCGCATCGTGCTCCTCGGCGACGCCTCTCACGGGACGCACGAGTTCTACGATGCGCGCGCGGCCATCACGAAGAGGCTCATCGCCCTGAAGGGCTTCCGGGCGGTTGCCATCGAGGCGGACTGGCCCGACACGTCCTGCGTCGACCGGTGGGTCCGCGCGGGCTCCGCCGACGTCGGCGAGGCGGAGGACGCCCTCGACGCCTTCGGTCGCTTCCCGGGCTGGATGTGGCGGACGGTCGAGGTCTCGAGGTTCTTGCGGTGGCTCCGGCTGCACAACGACATCGCCGGCACCGCGGCGAGGCAGGTGGGTGTGTACGGGCTCGACCTCTTCAGCTTTCAGGGAGCGATCGGGGCCTCGCCCCCGGGCCCGGCCCGAGCTGGCGACGGGTCCGACCTCGGACGCCTCCACGTGGAGCAGGCCGCGCGCCTGGTCAGGAACGCCGCACGCTACCGCCGCTCGCTCGCCGGCGCACGCGCTTCATCCTGGAACCTGCGCGACCGTCACATGGCCGAGACCGTCGAGGCGCTGGCGGCTCATCTCGAGTCGGCGGGGCAGGAGGCCAGGATCGTCGTCTGGGCGCACAACTCGCACGTCGGCGATTCCCGCGCGACGGAGATGAGCAGAACGGGCGAGGTGAACCTGGGTCACCTGCTCAGAGAGCGATGGGGGCCCGACGTCGTGGCGGTCGGACTGACGACGCACCACGGCGTCGTGACGGCCGCCCGGGAGTGGTACGCGGCACCCGAGCAACGGGTCCTCGGCCCGGCCCTCGCCGGAAGCTGGGAGGCGATCTTCCACGCGACCGGGCTCTCGAGGTTCCTCCTGGTCCTGACGGGGACCGAGCGGCGGATCGAGGGCCTCGAGGAGGAACGACTCGAGCGCGCGGTCGGCGTCGTGTACTTCCCCGAGACCGAGCGAGCCAGCCACTACTTCCTCGCACGCCTGGGCTGGCAGTTCGACGCCGTGATCCACCTCGACGAGACGAGCGGCACCGAGCCGCTGGAGAGCGAAGGCCGTTCGGGAATGGCGGCCGGGCAATGATGGAGCGGAGGTCCCCGCCGAAGTCGCGTCGATTGTCCGACAACGCCCTCGTGGTCCTTCGAGCACGTTACCTGCGCCGCGACGAGGAGAGGAGGCTCATCGAGACGCCGGAGGAGCTGTTCCGGCGGGTGGCCACGGCCGTCGCGAGCGCAGAGGGGCGGTGGGGGGGCGCCGACCGCGTGGCCCGAGCCCGCGGCGAGTTCGAGGAGCTGCTCGCCTCGCTCGAGTTTCTGCCCAACAGCCCCACGCTCATGAACGCGGGTACCCGGCTCGGCCAGCTCAGCGCGTGCTTCGTGCTGCCGGTCGAGGACACGATGGAGGGGATCTTCGAGACCGTGAAGCACACGGCGCTGGTCCAGAGGACCGGCGGCGGGACCGGCTTCTCGTTCTCGAAGTTGCGGCGTCGGGGCGATCTGGTCGCATCCACGGGAGGCGAAGCGTCGGGCCCCGTGTCCTTCATGCGCATCTTCGACGCCGTCACGGAGAACATCCGCCAGGGCGGAAAGCGACGCGGGGCGAACATGGGCGTCCTGCACGTCGAGCACCCGGACGTGCGCGAGTTCATCCGGGCCAAGCTGGAGGAGCCCGCGCTTCGCAACTTCAACATCTCCGTCGCCGCGACCGACGCCTTCATGCAGGCCGTGCGCGACGGGCGAGCTCACGTCCTCTACGATCCCCGGACGGGGCGCCCCGCGGGTGAGCTGGACGCCCGCGAGCTCTTCGAGGAGATCGTCGAGTGCGCATGGACGACGGGCGATCCCGGGCTCCTGTTCGTCGACGCGATCAACCGCGACAACCCCACGCCGCATCTGGGCGTGATGGAGGCCACGAACCCCTGCGGCGAGCTCCCGCTCCTTCCCAACGAATCCTGCAACCTCGGGAGCATCAACCTCGCCCGCATGCTGCGCTCGGGGCCGGACGGCGGGGCGACGGTCGACTGGGAGGCGATCCGCCGTACGACCCGGAAGGCGATCCGCTTCCTCGACGACGTCGTCGAGGTCTCTCAGGCGCCGACGCCCGAGATCGCGAGGATGACGAGGAACAACCGCAAGCTCGGTCTGGGCGTGATGGGGTTCGCCGAGATGCTCGTTCGCCTCGGGTCGAGCTACGACTCCGACGCGGCCGTCCGACTGGCCAGCGATCTGATGCGCCAGATCGCGGCCGAGGCCCTGTCGACTTCCCGCGAGCTGGCGGAGGAGCGCGGGGTGTTCCCGAGCTGGAGAGGCTCGAGGCACGAGGAGCGGGGCCTGCGCTTGCGCAATGCCACGTGCACGGCCATCGCTCCTACCGGGACGATCAGCATCATCGCCGACACGACGGCGAGCATCGAGCCGATGTTCGCGCTGGCCTACCGCCGGACCCACGTCCTCAAGGGCGAGACGCTCCCCGAGGTGAGCCCCGTCCTCCGCGAGGTCCTCTCGAGGCGGGGGCTCGACGTGCGGAGGATCATGGAGGAGGTCTCCGTCCGGGGGCGGCTCGGTGAGGTGCCGGGCATTCCCGAGGACCTCGTGCGCCTGTTCGTGACCGCGCTCGAGATACCGATGGAGCGTCATCTGCAGATGCAGGCGGCCTTTCAGGAGCACGTCGACAACTCGGTGTCGAAGACCGTGAACCTGCCGCACGAGGCGACGGTGGCCGAAGTCCAGGGCGCTTACTGGCGCGCCTGGGAGCTCGGGCTCAAGGGGATCACCATCTTTCGCTACGGGAGCAAGTCGGCTCAGGTGCTCGAGCTCGGCGTCGGCGAGGAGCCCTGGGAGATCGACCATGGGACGAAGTGCGACCCGAACGAATGCCGGGTCTGAAGCGGCCATCGCGGGCGCGCGCCTCCGGTTCGTCCGGAGGTTGAACAGGAAGGCGGGAAGGATGGAAGGGCCGAAGTCAATCAGGTCCTTCGTGTCTTCCGGTCAATTCGTCCGAGCGAGAGCCCAGTCGCGCGAGGATGATCGATGCTAAGCCGCGCGCTGCGGGGCCCGGGCAGTGGCGACGCTCACGATCTGGGGCTCCACGAGGCGGCGATAGTCGGCGAAGCTCATGCGGATGGCCTCGTGGTGCGTGCCCGCGGAGAAGACGATCGTCTGGTCGAGGGCGAGCCGCTCGTCCACCCAGACGGGAACTCCCCAGAGGTTCCCGAAAGGCGGCATCGCGCCAATCTCGCAGCCGGGAAAGAGCCCGGCGATCTCTTCCTCGGTCGCCAGCCGGGCCGTCTTGGCGCCTGCGAGCGCGCAGACACGGCGCAAGTCGACGTAAGACGGCGCCGCCAGCACGACCATCAGGAAACGATCGTCGGCCCTGACGACGGTCGCCTTCGCCAGCTCCCAGCCATGGACGTGCAGCTTCGCCGCAACTTCCTGGGCTGTGTAGGCCGGCGAGTGCTCCAGCAAGGCGTACCGAACCGCCTTCTGGTCCAGAAGCGTCCTGAGCTTTGCCAGTAGCATGCTTCGAAGCTAGGCACCGAGCGCAGCGCGGCAAGGCCTGGTTCGTCCGGAGGTTGAACAGGAAGGCGGGCCCCCTCGAGGGAAGCCAGGATGGCTGTGGCCGGCCACCCCCTTGCCGGGTTGGTCGACCCCAGCGATCAGAGCCGGACCTGCTCTGCTCGGTGACGCCGTTTGAGCCGCAATCACGAGAACTGCGGAGAATCCGACACTCGAACACCCGGCCTGTTGATTGCTCTGTAGGTGTGAAGCCGACAGGGAGGACAGGAGATGAGGCTCGCAGCCCCCGCACTTGCCAGCAGCTATGAAGCTCGCCCGCGTCCGGATGGTCGTTCGATTGCCTCGATCGCACCTCGGCGCGAGCCGCCGAGGGCCGCCGTCGAGGCGCTGGAGAGCCAGTGGGAGGAGAAGACGGGAGTCAGGGCGCGACCCGCTCGACTTCAGGGCGTCCAGCTCGACTTCCCGCTGTTGCACTACGTCGATGCGCAGATGTCCTTGGGCTCGCTCGAGGGCGAGTACGTCGCCTGGGCGCTGCTCGGAGAGCGCGGCAATCGCAGCGCTACGGCCCGGCGACTCAACCTGACGCGAACGACCTTCCTCAGGCACCTCAAGCGGCTCGGCCTCGAGGATCTCATCCCCGAGGAGGAGCTCCGCCAGGCTCGAGCCGGCTGAATCCTCGATCCTCCTCGCAGATCCTTCCGCGAGCGCTCCCGGTAGTGGTCGGTTTTCCCGGACCGGAGGAACCGCCAGGACGCCAAGGACGCCGAGATTCGGTCTCTTGGCGGCTGCTTGGGTTCTCCCAGGGCGGCGAAGCGAAGCGAAGCCGGGGCCCCCTGGGACTGCGCTGGCGGTTTGCTTTTTGGTGCAGATCCCTCTTCGCAATGACGTGTTAGCGCTGCCGTGTCGTCGGACGCGTAGTCGTCGACGTTGACGTGGACCTTGACGGCGACGACGACCTGGACGTGGGCGAAGGCCTCGTTGACTGGTCTCAGATCATCTTCGTCAGCATGGCTACAACGCCCTCGAGCAACTGGATGCCTGTTCGTAGCGCTGCTGCGCGATCAGCCTTCTCAACTTCAGTACTTCCAGCGAGGCCGCACACTCCATCGGGCCCCGTCGACGTGTGGGCGACCACGTCCAAGTCGTCGTCGCCGTCAACGTCCACGTCAAGGTCAACCTCAACGCCAACGCCAACGGCCAAGCCGGGTCTGCTCATGTGCCCAGCAATCGCGATTATCGCCGCGGAACCAGGCCGCACCCATTCGTCTCACCCGCGAGCCCATGAAGTTGCGGGGTCCCGATGGGTGCAAACCGGGACCTGCACCCTTTGCTTTTTCCGGGCAAACCCGACCACTACCGCGCGCCCGTCCGATTTGACCTCGTGAACGCCCGGAGTGTAGTGTGCGCCGCGTGACTCGCCGAAGAGCCAATCTGCAGTTACTTGCGCTGCTCCTCGTCGCGTGCGGCGGCGCCTCCGCCCGGTATCCCGGCTCCGACGGGACCACCTCGGGCGGCGAGGCGTATGGCGGTGGTGGTCAGTTCCAGTCGGAGGTAGAGGGCGGCACGGTCGCGCGCATCTCGGCCGATGCCGCCCCGGCCCCCGAGGCCGCGCGGGGCGGCCTGATGGAGTCTCTGTTCGGAAACGACGGAGGAGGCGACGCCGACGGGGAGGCCCGCGAAGAGGAGCGGGATGACTTCCGCACGGCGCAGGCCGTGCCGCGACGGCGGCACGAGAACGTGCCCCCGGCGCAGCCTTCGACGCCACCGACCGAACCGAACCGCCAGGAACCGGAGAACCAGACGGCAACCGACGCGACCTCGGGCCCGCTGCTCATCTACGAGGCCACGCTGAACCTCGCCGTGTACCAGGTGCAGGACAACCAGCGCGCGGTCGTGCAGATCGCCCAGGAGCTCGGAGGCTACCTCGGCCAGCAGAACGACCAGACGGTGGTGGTCCGGGTACCGGCCGCGAAGTTCCGCGAAGCGCTCGGGAGGGTCGAAGCGCTCGGAGACGTCCTGCACCGCAACATCCAGGCGCTCGACGTCTCCGAGCAGTTCCGCGACCTGCAGATCCGCCTCCGAAACGCCGAACAGGTGCGCGATCGGCTGGCGGCGCTCCTCGAGCAGGCGAACAACGTCGAGCAGTCGCTCCAGATCGAACGCGAGCTCGAGCGACTGACCGGCGAGATCGAGAGCATGAAGGGCCGGCTGCGATTCCTCGAGGACCGGATCTCGTTCTCGACGATCACCGTCAACTTCGCGCCTCGCGAGCAGGAGAACCTGCAGGGCGAGGTCTTTCACCTGCCGTTCGACTGGCTGCAGAGCCTCGGGCTCCGGACGCTCCTGGATCTCCGATGAAGACCTTCATTGCGCTCGCGCTGCTCTCCCTCTTCGCCGGCTGCGGCCGGCCCTTCGACGTCCGGACTCCACGCCGGTTCGTGGAGCTGGAGGAGGAGCACTCCGGCTACGACTATCGCGCGACGAGCGCGGACGGCGTGGTGCTGGGCGTCCGGGCGATCGACATCGATCCCGACAAGGGCGAGGCCGACGTCGCCTTCTGGGCGGAAGCCGTCGGGCAGCGGATGCGGAGGATCGGCGGGTACGCGCTCCTCGAGCAGGTCGACGTCCGCGGCGCCGGCGGCCGAGCGGGGAAGCAGCTCCGCTTCGGCCGCGACGAGGGCGAGCGCCCGTACCGCTACTGGGTCACGCTCTTCGTGGACGACGACTACCTCGTCCTCATCGAGGCGGGCGGCGCCCAGGAGCAGTTCACCCGCGCCGAGCGCGACGTCGATCGGTTGATCCAGTCGCTCAGGCCTTGATCCTTCACGGGAGCTTCGAGCGTCCTCGAGTCGCGAGGACTTCTCATCCCAGCTCCGAGACCAGCGACTGAAACGAGGGATCCCGCACCAGGACCGGCCGAGCGATGATCGCGTCGGCGATGCCCCGGGCCTCGCGGGCGGCCATGGCCTCGGCGGCCTCGAGCAAGAGCGTCGTGCCTGGACGCAGGGTCGACGCGAGGCGTCGGTCGCGCAGGAGGACAGCCCGCGGGCGCAGCTCGAGCGCCATGCCGAGCTCGACCTCGTTCTGCACTTCGACGATCGGCAGCATGTGGGCGGAGGTCGCTCCCGAGACGATCGCGCCGAGCTCGGTCGGCGAGAGGCACGCCGGGACCAGGACCGCGTCGGCCCCGGCGATCCGTGCGGCGAACGCCTGACCCTTGGACACGCAGAGCTCCATCGCCACGACGGGCAGCCCGCACTGGGCGGCAATCCGCAGATTGGCGTCCGCTGCGGCCACCGCGGCGACGGCCGAGTCCACCGCACGGCCGACGTCCCTGTCGTCCTCGACCCACGCGACCACCGCCACTCTGCGACGATGGGTCGCGATCGCGCGAAGCGCGTGACGCTGCGAGGGGACCATGTCGCGCACGGGAACCTCCCCGAGCCTGCGCGCCACCGCCGCCCTCGCGTCGATCTCCCGCATGTCTCGCATGCTGACAGGGTAGCCTCCGTCGAGGCGGGGCGCCAGAAGCGGGGTAGACTCCCTCGCGCGTGGACCTCTTCCTGTCTGCAGCCGGCGAGGTCCTCCTCATGGTCGCCGTGGCTCTCGACCTGAGGCGACTTCGGACCCGCGGCCCCGCGGGCGAGCTCGAGCCCTTCCGTCTCTGGGCTCTCAGGGTGTATTTCTTCAGCGTGCTGGCGCTTCCCTTCTACATGTGGAGGACTCGAGGGAGGTTCCGCTGGTCGGCGGTCGGGGCAGCTCTGGGTCTCACCTACCTGATGCTCATGAGCCTCGTCATGTCCGCGGCCGGCGGCTGCAGCGCCAGCACGCCCGAGGGTCGGCGTGGCCCGCGGGACGGCAGAGCATCCGATGCGCCCCTCGAGACCGCCCCGGTCGGCCGGTCGTTGCCCCCGACGCCGACGCTGGACGTCGCAGCCACCGTATCCGAGCTTCGTTCCGAGCGCTTCCCCGTGGTTCGTGCGGCCGAGGAACGGATCGTGCGAGATGGGGGCCCCGAGGCGGTGGCGGCGCTGGTCGAGATGGCACGCGAGGGGACTCGAGCCCCGCTCCTCGAGGCCGAAGGCGTGGTGTACCCGGGCGGCCGGCGCTTCCACGGGTACGGCCCGGTCATTCCCTACGACCTCGAACGGCTCGGCGCCCGGGCGGGCTGGGCGCTCGAGGAGCTGACGCTTCGCGACTTCGGCTTCAGGCGCGCCCCGTTGCCGCTGGCCGAGGCGCCGGTCGAGGACCCGAGGGCGGCCGAGCGGGCCGCCGCCTGGTGGGGAGCGCAGAGCGGACGCTTCGAACGCGTGGACGCGGTCGTCGCGGCGATCGCCGGGCCGGACGGGGATCCCGTGCACCGGGACGCGCTCGTGGCCGCCCTGCAAAGGTCGCCGCTCGAGCCGCAGATCGAGCGTGCTCTGCGTACCCGGATCGCTCCGGCCCTCAGGGACGCACTCGCTCGTGCGCGTGGCGACCATCGCGATGCCCTGTGCGCGGCCGCTCGGGCACTCTGGCTCGGCGAGCTGTACCGCGATCACGCGTCCCTCCGGCCGGTCTTCGACCGACACCTCGCCGGCAACGCGAACCTCCTCGAGGCCGTCACGGTCGCGATGGCGCCCGAGGTGACGGTGACCTCCGACGTGCCGGGCGCGGCGGAGATCCTGGCGCCCGCCTACGCCTCGAGCGCGGTGGGGGGGCTCGTGGAGCTCGTCCGCCGCGTCTCGTACGCGAATCGCGCCTCGACCGTGGGTCTCGAGATCTCGGACGCCGGCGATGCGATCACGCTCTACGCGGGAGACACGGGCCGGGAGGCCGCGTCGTGGGCTCGCCTGCTCGGCGCGGGCGCCCGGTAGACGACCCGGCGGCGAAGAGCGCGGACGGCCCTGCCGCTGACCAGGTCCTTGGCCCACAGACCACGCGCGTCCAGGTCGGGGAAGGGATCGCCCTCGCGGCGCATCCTCCTCAGCGCTCGCAGGTAGTCGAGGTTCGCCAGCACCTCGCGAGAGAAGTACAGGTGCTTCGCCAGGGCCCAGCTCGCGCCGACCGCCATGATCGCGGCCGAGGGACGCTTCGCGAGGATCTCCGGCAGATGCCTGAACGGCTGCACGACTCCGTAGAAGGCCGGGTACGAGGCCAGCGTCCGCCAGTAGAGGTCGAAGGCGGTCATCTTCTTGGGGTGGAAGACGACGTGCTGCACGTCGTACAGCTCCCAGTCGCGGGTGAAGATCCGACCCTGCCGGTCGAGATCCTCGTAGGTCGCCGTTCCCGGAAAGGGCGTCACGGGCATGAAGCCGGCGAGCATGCAGCCCGACTTCCGCGCGAACCGAACGGTCTGGGCCATTGCCTCGGGGCCGTCGTCGTCCGTTCCGAACATGAAGAAGCCGTTGACGACGACGTCGTGCTCCCGCAGCCGCGCGATTGCCCGCTCGACGTCGCGAGGGCTCTGTCCCTTGCCCAGACGCTTCAGGCTCCTCTCGTCGATCGACTCGAAGCCGCAGGTCACGAACAGGCAGTTCGTCGCCTTCATGAGGCGGAGCAGCTCGGGGTCGCGCGCGACGTCGGCGCGCATCTGCGCGTGCCAGCCGTGCTTCGGCCGAAGACCCTCGCGCAACAGGGCCTCGAGGAGCTCCTTGAGGAAGGCGGTGTCGACCGCGAGGCTGTCGTCCATGAAGAAGAGGACCTGACGGCCGGGGTCGAACCTGGAGCCGAGCTCCTCGATGATGCTCCCGACGCTCCTGTGGCGCAGCGCGCGGCCGAACAGCCGAGTGATCGAGCAGTAGCGGCAGGCCTGGTCGCAGCCTCGCGTGGCCATGGTGAAGTAGATGAGGCGGTTGAGCGGGTGGCGGCTGGGGTCCGCGAACCCCTCGATCCTGTCGAGGCGAGGCCATGGCACCTCGTCGAGCTCCTGGGTCGTCAGCACCGGACGCGGCGGGTTGTGGCGGATCTCGCCGTCCTTCCAGTGGCTGAGACCGCGGACGTCGTCCAGCCCGGCGCCTCGATCGAGCGCGGAGACGAGCTCGGGCAGCGTGTGCTCGCCCTCGCCGCGCACCACGAAGTCGGCCTCCTGGATGGCCTCGTCCGGGTTCAGCGTCGCGTGCACGCCGCCCAGGACGACCGGGATTCCCAGGCGCCGGACCGCCCGCGCGATCCGGTATCCCTGCGGTGCCCAGGACGTTTGCAGCGACAGCCCCACGAGGTCGGCCCCGTCGACCATCTCCTCGCAGAAGGGAGTGATCTGCTCGTCGTACACCGTCGTCGTCACGCCGTGCCGCTCCATCACCTCGGCGAGGATCGGCAGGCCAGCGTGCGCGGTCGCGAGCATCGGGAGCCGGTGCGTGCTCAGAAAGCCGGAGAAGCGCCGCGAGGCCGGGTAGATCAGCACGAGCCTTCGAATCACCCGCCGATCATGCCACGATCCCGATGCCCGCGGCGTCGAGATCCTCGCGAGTGTCGAGATCGGTGACGACTCCAGGGTCGTCCACCTGGACGTCCACGGCATGGCCCTCGTGCCTCGCGACGACGGGCCGCGCCCCCGCCTCGAGCTCGGCCCTGCGAAGCTCGTCGAAGAGACAGGCTGCGAAGACGACCGGGTGGCCGCGCCGTCCTGCATGGACGGGCCGGACGACGGGCGCACCGGTGCGCGCGAACGTCTCGACGAGCGCCACGAACGTCTCCGGCCGAACGAGCGGGTGATCGGCGAGGGCGACGAGGGCTCCGTCGAACGACGTGAGCGCGACGGCGGCCAGACCGACCCTCAGAGAGGAGAGTTGCCCCAGCGCCCAGTCCGGGTTGTGGATGGCGCGGGCGGGTGGTGGTGCGACCAGCGGATGCGCGCCCGTGACCACGACCACGGGATCCGCGCCTGCCCCGGCGGCGAGGCGCACGACCCGCTCGAGGAACGTGTCGCCCTCGGGCAAGCGCAAGAGCGCCTTGGGCATCTGCGAGCGCATCCGGGACGACGCGCCCGCTGCGAGGACGATCGCTGCGATCCGGGCCACGTGCTCGATTCTGTCACGCCAACCGGGCGCCACAAGCTCGACGAAAGGCCTGTGGCCTCTGCTACTCTCCGCCGCGAGAAACCGTGATCCGTCCCCCCGACATGCGCGACCCGGAGTACATCCGCGCCGCGCTCCCGGCCCTCTCGTTCCTGGTCGAGCGCTATCACGAGACCCGCATCACGGGTCTGGACGAGCTCCCTCGAGGGCCCGCGCTCGTCGTCGGCAACCACAACGGCGGGATCATGTCGCCCGACATGTTCGCCCTGATGGTCGCGTACTGGCGGCGCTGGGGCGCCGACGCTCCCGCCTACGGGCTGATGCACGACCTCCCGTCCATGATCCCGTTCGTCGGATCCGCGATGGCGAGGTTCGGTGCGGTCCCGGCGCGGCCCGCGACGGCGCTCGACCTGCTACGGCGAGGGGCGAAGGTGCTCGTGTACCCGGGGGGCGATCTCGACGCGTTCAAGCCGCACTCGCGGCGTCACGAGATCGTGTTCGGCCGGCGGCGGGGGTTCATCCGCGTGGCGCTCCGCGCCGGGGTGCCGGTCGTGCCGGTCGTGTCGGTCGGCGCCCACGAGGCCTTCCACGTGCTCACCGACGGGACCAATCTGGCCCGGCTGCTCGGCACGAAGCGCCTGACGCGCGTGGAGGTTCTTCCCGTGACCCTCGGCCTGCCGTGGGGGCTGTGGGTCGGCGCGATGGGATACTTGCCCCTCCCGGTGAGGATGAGGCTCCACGTCCTCGGCCCCATCGCCTGGCCGGACCTCGGGCCCGAGGCGGCAGACGACGACGAGGTCGTGTGGCGCTGCCGCGAGCAGGTGAGGGTGGCGATGCAGGCGGCGATGGACTCGCTCGTCGCCGAGGGTGGATTCGGCCGCAAGTCGCTCAGGGAGCTACTGGGGTGATCGCGCGAACACTCGTCGTGGTCCTCCTCGCGGGCTGCTCGGACCCGACGTGGAAGACGCTCGAAGCACGCTCGTCGGGCGCGTTCGGGGACCCTTCGTGGATCGACGAGCGCGCCCTCAGGACCTCCCTCGAGCTCGCGGCCGAGCACCTGGTCAGTCAGCAGCGCCCTTCGGGCCTGTTCCGATACCAGTACGACGTCGTCCTCGGCGAGGAGAGCTCGGAGGACAACATCGTCCGCCAGCTCGGGTCGTACTGGGCGCTCGCGCTCCTGCTGGGCGATCCCGAGGCGAAGCTCCCACCGGACCTGCACGAGCGCGCCCTGCGCGCGTTCGAGAGGATGAGCGGTTGGATCCGGGAGCGGCGGCGCACGTACGAGCATGCGCCGGGCGCCGCGTGGATCGCGCTCGATGGCGAGGTGCCGACGGGCGCGATCGCGCTCTGCGCCCTCGCCCTCATCGAGCGAGTCAGGGCCGGCGACCGCGCGGACGAGCCGCTCCTTCGCGAGATCCTCGCTTACCTCGCCGCGACCCAGCGGCCCGACGGCGGCTTCGCGGACAACTACTCCCCGCGGCGCGGGCGCTTGTCGCGATCGTCCAACCCCTACGCCGACGGCGAGGTCCTCCTGGCCTTCGCGAAGGATCACAACGAGCTCGGCGATCGAGCCTACGAGGCCGTCCTGGACCGCGCCATGCCGGCGCTGCGACGGAGGTGGTTCGAGTCGCGGGAGGTGGATCGGAAGAAGGGGTTCTACCAGTGGGGCACGATGGCCTTCTGGCAGTACGCGCGGAGCCACCCGGCGGCGCGCCGGAAGTACGAGGACGCGATCCTCCGGTACGCCGACTGGATGGTCCTCGAGCATCAGACGCTCGGTCGCGCTCGCAACACGAGCTACGCCGTGGAGGGGCTCGCCACCGCCTTCCAGGTGGCGCGAGCGCGGGGCGATCGGCCGCGCGCCCGCGGGCTGCGCTACGCGATCCTCAAGACGCACGCGCGACTCATCTCGGCCCAGATAGGTCACCCGCTGACCAGGAAGAACCCGTTCATCGCGTCGATCCCGAAGGCGCACCTCCCGCGGGACAGAACGCGCGGCGGCTTCCTCAACGGCCACGAGGACCCGACGCTTCGGATCGACGTGACGCAGCACGCGGTCCACGCGATCCTCCTGACCCTCGAGCACGACGTGCTGTGACTCGACCTGAGCGTCGGCCCCACATCTCGTACCTTGCCTCATGGTCGAGAGACCCGAACGCGGAGCCCCAGCCGTTCCCCGGCGCGTTCGAGGCGATTCGGGAGGCGCGGTCGTGGGCATCGGCCCGGTGCCGGCGAAAGGCTCGCGCAAAGGCGCAAAGCCGCAGAGGTTCGGAAGGCTCCGGTCTGCGACGGCGGTGCTCGAGTGGCATCTCGACCACACGGTCTCCGGCTCTTGGCGGCCTTGCGGGTTCGCCAGAGCCTCCCTTCAGGGCGGGCCTCGCCGATGGCCTGTTGCTTGCACGCCGTGGATTCGGAGTGATCCGCCGCGTCCACGCCTCAGTTGCTCTCCTCCTGCTCGGGATTGCGGGATGCGAGACCGCGACCCTCGACGGCCCCATGTCGAAACCGTTCCGGAAGGAGGGCGATCCGATCGACATCGCCGGCGACGACGACGCCATCGAGGTCGGGGGCGATGCCGACGGCGATTCCGACTCGGACTCGGACTCCGACGCCGATGGCGATGCCGAACCCGCCTGTCCCGAGGGCAGGATCGACTGCGGTGACGGCGTCTGCAGCGACCTCGGCACGGACCGGATCAACTGCGGCGCGTGCGGCAACCGTTGCGACCAGCACTTCGACTGCGAGGCGGGCCAGTGCGTCTGCAGCGGCACGCCCGAGGAGTGCGGCGAGGTCGTTTGCGGCGACAGGATCTGCTCGGCGACGGAGAGCTCCGAGAACTGCCCCCAGGACTGCGGCGTGGTCGGCGCCGAGTGGACCTGCGACCCTGCGTGGGAAGGGGCAGGCGACGGCTGTGACTGCGGGTGCGGGCGACCCGACCCCGACTGCGGCCGCGAGGGTTGCGAGGGACCGGACTGCTGCGGTGTCGACGCTTGCGATGGTTGCGACTACTGCTGGCCGACGACCGGCGTGTGCACCGAAGGCGAGCTGGCCGCGTGGACCTGCTCGCCGACGTACTTCGGCACCGGCGACGGCTGCGACTGCGGCTGCGGCATCGTCGATCCGGACTGCACGGTGGCGGGGTGCACCGACGCCAACTGCTGCGCGCTAGGAGCCTGCATGGGCTGCGACTACTGCTGGCCCGACACCGGGGGATGCTCCTAGCGGGCGAAAAACTGCACCCCGATCGAAATGTAGTTCTCCACGCTGAACGGTATCTGAACCGGCCCGTGAGTTTCTTGCTGCCGCCAGCCGCGGGCGATGCTACGCACAGGCCTCGTCGTGAATCGCAGTCGCGTTACGTGGACCGGCTCGTCGTATCTCCGGCGCTACGCGACGGCCATCGCCGCCGTGGCGATCGCAGCCGCTCTCGAGCCCGTCGTGGGGTCCGCGCCCGGGTTTCCGCTCTTCTTCGTGGCCGTGGCGCTGGCGTCGTGGCACGGCGGCCTCGGGCCGGGGCTCGTCGCCGGCCTGTCGTCGATCGCGGTCATCACGGGCTGGATGCAGACGAGCCCCGAGCTCGGTCGAGAGACCGTTCGCTTCGTCGCGCTCTGCCTGGTCGCGACCGCGACAGGCGGCCTCGCCGAGTCTCGCCGGCGGATCCTCGACAGCTCGCGAGAGGCCGCGACCCGCGTCTCGCGCCTCCGGGAGATCACGGCGGCGCTGTCGGGCGCGCTGACCCGCGACCAGGTAGCCGACGCGGTCGGGCAGCGGGTGCTGGGCGCTCTCGACGCCGGCGTCGGGATCGTCGGACTGGTGGAGGACGACGGGCGCGCGCTCCGTGTGCTTCGCGTGGTCGGGCTCCCCACGACGGTCGACGAGCCCGCGCGGCTCCGTTCCCTGGGGGACGACGAGCCGTCGCCGCTCGCCGAGGCCGTCCGCTCCCGCGTGCCGGTCCTCGTCGCGAGCGAGAAGGACGAGCTCGTTCGAGGCCCGCACCTCGGCGGCGAGATGGCCGCGCAGATCGTCCTGCCGCTCGTGCTCGAGGACCGCGCGATCGGCGTCCTGGCAGTCGGGTGGCGAGATCGCGTGGAGCTCGACGCCGACGAGATCGCGTTCCTCACCACGATCGCGACCCTCTGCGCGCAGGCGATGGAGCGGGCTCGCTTGTACGAGATCGAGCAGGACGCGCGCCGGCAAGCGGAGTGGGCCAGCAGGATGAAGGACGAGTTCCTCGCGACCATCTCCCACGAGCTGCGCACTCCGCTGACGGCGATGCTGGGCTGGGCTCGGCTGCTTCGCGAGGGGCAGCTCGACGAGTCCAAGGTCGGGCGGGCAATCGAGACGATCGAGCGAAACACGAAGGTGCAGGCCCAGCTCGTCGAGGACGTCCTCGACGTCTCGCGGATCATCAACGGCAAGCTCAGGCTGGATCTGCGGCCGCTCGATCCCCGCGGCGTCGTCGAGGCCGCGATGGCAGTCGTCCGCCCCACGGCGGATGCGAAGGGAATCCACCTCCTCGCCACGCTCGAGAACGAGCCCTTCGCCGTCTCGGGCGATCCTGACCGGCTGCAGCAGGTGGTCTGGAACCTCCTCTCCAACGCGACGAGGTTCACGCCGGAGGGAGGCACCGTCGAGGTGAGGGTCGAGCACGTCGGGTCTCGCGCGAGGATCAGCGTTCGCGACACCGGCCAGGGGATCTCGCCCGCCTTCCTGCCCTTCGTCTTCGACCGCTTCAGGCAGGCCGACGGCTCCTCCACGCGCGTTCACGGCGGGCTCGGCCTCGGGCTGGCGATCGTCCGCCACCTCGTCGAGCTGCACGGAGGGTCCGTCAGGGCCGAGAGCGCCGGGGAGGGGAGGGGGTCGCTGTTCGAGGTCGAGCTCCCGGTCGTCCAGGCCAAGGCGGTCCCGTTGCCGGTCGAGGACCACCGGCCGGTCGACCCAAGCGCCCTCGACGGGCTCAGGATCCTCGTCGTCGACGACGACGTCGAGTCGCTCGACGTGCTCACTGCCGTCCTCGTCCAGTTCGGCGCCCAGGTCAAGGGTTCGGCGTCCGCGCGCGAGGCGCTGGAAGACGTGCAGAGCTTCCGCCCGGACGTGCTGCTCTCGGACATCGCGATGCCGGGCGAGGACGGCTACTCGCTGATCCGGAGGGTACGGTCGCTGTCGCCCGAGCGTGGCGGCGAGATCCCGGCAGCCGCGATCACCGCGTTCGCGACCGACGAGGACCGCGTCCGCGCGCTGTCCGCCGGATACCAGACGCACCTGCCGAAGCCCTTCGAGCCGAGCACGCTCGCGGCGGTGGTGACGGACCTTGCCCGCCGTCCGCTCCGGCGCGCGCCGGTCGCGACGAGCTGAGGTTTCTTCCTCTTTTCTCCAGCCGATGTGGCACTCTCGCGCTCGGTCGTGAGGGTCGGCACCGCGCTCGTGCTCTCGTTCGCGCTCGCAGGCTGCGGGGCGCGGTCCGGCCTGCTCTTTGCGCGCGGCGCCGAAGGCGAGGACGCGGGCCGCGACGCCTCGACCGTCGGTCGCGATGCCTCGACCGCGGGTCCAGATGCGGCGCTCGACGGAGGTCTCGACGCGGCCGCCGACGCGGGCCTCGACGCGAGCGGAGCGTGCGTGCCGGTCGATCCGCGCTGCGGGCAGGCCGAGATCTGCGGAAACGGGGACGACGACGACTGCGACGGCCGGGTCGACGAGGATTGCCCGTGCGAGCCCGGACGCGTCCAGGCGTGCTTCCCGGGCCCGCCGGGGAACCGGGGAGTCGGCGTCTGCACGGACGGGGCGCAGACCTGCGAGAAGACCGCGACCTGGGGGCCCTGCACCGATGCCATCGTGCCGAGGGAGGACGTCTGCAACGGCGCGGACAACCTGTGCACGGGCTGCTCCGAGCAGCGCGACTGTCCGATCCTCTGCCCGAGCCCCGGCGACGAGCGCGTCCCGGTGGGCGCACCGATGCAGGACTACCCGCTGTGGGGCCGCGACTTCTACACGGGGCCGGTCCGGTCGTGGAGGTGGACGGCCGAAGGCGGCCCGTGCGACGACATCGCGCCGAACCTCGTCAGCTTCGACCTCGACGGCGCCGACGGCGAGAACGCCACCTTCTACCCGATGCTCTCCGGCGACTACACGATCGGCCTCGAGGTGACGACGGCGAACGGCACCGTGCTGGACTGCGAGTGGATCGTCCACGTCGCGGGACCCGGGCTCCGCGTCGAGATGTGCTACCCGGAGAGCGAGGAGCAGGACCTGGACCTCTTCCTCCACCGGCCGAACACGGACACGCCGTGGTACCCGGAGGGGGCCAACGCGTTCCAGCCACTGGGCGGCGATTCCTGTGGCTGGCACAACTGCGAGGCCACGATCCGCGGCGAGATCGCGCCCGGGATCCCCGTCGCGCGCGTGGACTGGGGCTACGAGTGGAGCGAGATCGAGGAGTGTGGCAACGGCCCTCACGGGGCCGAGTGGCGTGCCCTGGGAGCCTGCGCCAACCCCCGCCTCGACATCGACAACAACCTGGCCAAGGCGAGCGGCGTTCCCGAGAACATCAACGTCGATGTGCCCGGCGACGGCGAGACCTTCAGGATCATGGTGCAGAACTTCTCGGGCGAGCTCGCCCACCCGCTCGTCAACGTCTACTGCGCCGGCCAGCGAGTCGCGACGTACGGAGCGCCCCCGGACGAGGTGGAGGACTTCGAGGGCGCGACCGGTTACGACGGGATCGGCGCGATGTGGCGAGTCGCGGACGTCACGACCTTCGTGATCCCCGAGGACGGTACGATCGATTGCGACGTCGCCGCGGTGCACCCGCCGGGCCAGGGGTCCGGTTACGACGTGACGTACGAAGACCCTCGATACTGAAGAACGCCGCGCCGCCGCGATTGTCATATGTCGTGGCGCTCGGAATAGGGAGCCGAGCCCGGGCGTATGACCTGATCGGATGAGCGCGCGGTCCACCTTGCCTCTCGTCGCAGTCCTCGTCCTGGCCCCTGCCGGCGCCGGGGCAAACCCTGCCGTTCACGCGACGGTGGAGCCTCTCTTCTCGCCCGGTGCCGTCGTCTACGAGGGATGGACGCCCTTCGTCACGACCGTCTGCGCCGAGAGCCGCCTGACGGTCAGCCTCGAGCTGTCGGTCGTGCCCGGGTGGGGCTCGGCCCTGGGGCGGACCGTCAGAACCGTCGAGGTCCCGGCGGATGGCTGCTCGAAGAGCATCACCTACCTCTACCTGCAGGGCAGCGGGGTTCGCGCCACGGTGCTGGGCTCCGAGCGGGAGAAGCTGGCGATCGCGCGCTGGAGGTGGGAAGGCGTCGGCCGGCAGTTCAGGCTCGCGGTCCTGGGCGGCCTCGAGGTCGAGGACCTGGCCTTGCCGAGCGAGCCAGACGTCCAGGTCATCCGGCCAAGCCTGTTTCCCGATCGGGCCATGGGCTGGATGCCGGCGGATGCCGTCCTGGCCGCGCCGCAGGAGATCGAGCGGATGCGACCCGAGGAGCGCCAGGCCCTGTTCGACTGGGTCGAGATCGGAGGAAGGCTCCTGGTCGCCGATTGGGGCGCCGACGCGCTCCCCGACCGCCCATCGTGTGCATTCGGCGTGAACCAGCCTTCGGGTGGCCCGGAGCTGCTTTGCATGGGCCATCTGCTCGACAGCACCGACTCGGTCGAGCGCGGCCTCGGACGGGTGGTGTTCTTGATGGGTGCTCCCCACGAGCGCGCCACGCGGATCGAGCAGGCCCTGCGGGAGCGGCGAGGGGTGGCGGGCCTCGTCTGGGGGCCTTCGGCGGTCGAGAGCTGGACGTTCTTGCAAGCGCCAGCTCGGGACGTGATCGACTGGAACGCCCGGCGCCGCCCGCCGGTCGGGCTCGTGGCCGCGCTGCTCGCGGCGTACGTCCTCCTGCTCGGGCCGGCGCAGTACCGCTGGCTCTCCCGCCGCGGTCGGGCGACGCTCGCCCTCGCGACGGTCCCGATCCTCTCGGTCGCGATCTTCCTGGCGTTCGTGGGGATGGGCTGGTGGCTGAAGGGCGGCACCGCGCGCTACGACTCCGTGGCGCTCCTCGAGGCCGGTTCGGGTGGGACGCTGGCGGCGTCTCGCCGATACGCGGGCCTCTTCGTGACGCGACCCGGATCCTCGCGGATCCGCGGAGCACCAGGCGCGCTGATCCGAGACCTGGTGGAGCCGAGGCCCGCGGCCCAGCATGGCCGTGCACGGATCGAGGCTCGGCGAGCCGAAGCGGCGATGACGCTCGAGGGGATCCCGGTGGGCCTGTGGGAGACCGTGTTCGTTCGCGAGGACTCCCTCGTCACACTTGGCGGCGGCGTCCGGATCGAGCGCGCTCCGGGTCACGTGGGTGTCGTGAACCAGACCCCGTTCACGCTGCGCGAGGCCATGATCTCCACGGGAAGTCCCGGCCGGCGAATCCGTCTCGGCGCGATCGCGCCGGGCGAATCGCGAAAGGCCCCATGGACCGCCGGGTCCTACTCCCGGCTTCCGCGCGGGTTCTGGCTCGTTCCCGCTCCCGAGGTGGTGGGCACGGCGGTGCTCCTGGCGCGGCTCGACCCTCGGGCGCTGCCCGCTTTCGCCGGGTTCGAGCGGGGTCGCGAGCACACGCTGCTCAGGGTGGTTGCGCCGTGAGCGCGATCCGCGTGGACGCGCTCCGTCACGCCTACGAGGATCGGGAGGTCATCGCCGGGCTCTCGTTCGAGGTCCCCGACGGGACCATCTACGGCTTCGTCGGGGCGAACGGGGCCGGCAAGACCACGACCATCCGGGTCCTCGCGACGCTGCTCGAGCCGACAGGCGGGCGCGCCCTGGTCGGCGGGCTCGACTCGGTCTCGGAGGCGCGCGAGGTCCGGCAGATCCTCGGCTACATGCCCGACCAGGCGCGGGTCGACGATCGGCTCACCGTCGCCGAGCTGCTCGACTTCTATGCAGCGGTGCACGGCCTCGGCCCCGCCGCTCGCAGGCGTGCCGTCGACGCCGCCATCGATCTGTGCGGTCTCGGTCCGATCGCGGGGCGGCTCGTCATCGGTCTGTCGAAGGGTATGCGCCAGCGGATGCTGCTCGCGCGTACGCTCCTCAACGACCCGAAGGTGCTGGTCCTCGACGAGCCGGCCAGCGACCTGGATCCGAGGGCCAGGATCGAGCTTCGCGAGATCCTCGTGGAGATCCGCGCGATGGGAAAGACGATACTCCTGTCGAGCCACATCCTCTCCGAGCTCGAGCAGATCTGCGATGCGGTCGCGATCCTGGAGCGGGGAAAGCTCGTGGCGGCGGGGTCGGTCGCGACGATCGCCGGCACCACGCGCTCATTGCGAATGCGGTTCCTCGGTCGCGCGTCGCAGGCGGCCGAGGCCCTGGCGTTCGTCCATGGCGTCGTCGTCGAGAGAGTCGACGAACGGACGCTCCTGGTCCGCCACGCCGGTGGTGATGCCCTGGCCGCCGAGCTCGTGCGCCGCGTCGTCGAGGCGGGCTCGGGGCTAGTCGCCGTCGAGCCCGAGAAGAGCGACCTCGAGCGGGCGTTCATGGAGCTGACGCGGGGAGAACTGCAATGAGCTTCGCCCTGGACCCAAATCCCGTCATGGTCCGCGAGCTGCGCTCGACGCTGCGCGCGCCGGCTTTCCCGAGAGTGCTGTACCTGTCGACTGGCCTCGTCGCGGCGGTCGAGCTTCTCGCCGCGCTCGTGCTCGCGCAGGATCGAGCGAGCCCCGCCGAGGTCGGGCGCTGGCTGTTCCAGACCTACTTCACCGCGGCCTACGCGCTCGTCGCGCTCGTCTCGTCGGTCTACGGCGCCGGCGCGATCTCGCGTGACGCCGAGTCCGGCGCGCTCGAGGCCATCTCGCTCGCGAGCGCGAGCCCGTGGAGGTTCGTCCGGGGCAAGCTCGCTGCCCTGTGCGCGATCACCGGGACCCTGCTCGTCGCGTCGCTCCCGGCCGCGGCGGTGCCCTTGCTGTACGGCGGCGTCTCGCCCTGGGAGATCGTATTCGGCACTGTCGCGCTGGGGCTCGTGGCGCTCGTCGGGATCTCGCTGGGTCTCGCGATCAGCGCGCGCACCTCGACTCCGCGGTGGTCGCTGGTCCTCACCGTGGCCGTCTGCGTCCCTTCGGCCGCCATCTCGCTCCTCGGGATCACGGCCCTCGGCGACCTCGCCCGGCATTCCTGGGGAGTGCGCTTCGACGGCCCGTTCTGGTTCGTCTCGGCGCTCGCTGCGGGCGTGGACGGCCAGCGCGGGGTCATGCTCCTCGTCCTGCCGATCTTCACGATCGCCAGCGCCCTCTGGTACCTCGTGGGCGGCGCCGTCGGGCCGCTGCAGCCGCCATCGGAGGATCGCCTCCGGGTCTACCGGCGCTGGCTGCCCGGGACGCTTGGCCTGGTTGCGGCCGGCGTCGCGATCGCGCGGCCGACCCTGGGCGCGGTCGACGCCTTCGTCCTCGAGATCATCGCTCTGATGGCGGGGCTCGGGGTGGGGATCGTCGCTGTCATCACGCTCGCCGGCGGCGCTCGGGCGGGCTCCTCGAGAGGGCCCGGCGTCACGGCCGCGATGACGCTCCTGGTCCTGTCGGCCGCCGCCGGTCTGTGCCTGATCGCGCTCGCACCTTCCGTGGT
>JACPQR010000021.1 GCA_016190375.1 Deltaproteobacteria bacterium | reverse complement strand
CTCTCCGATCGATCCGTGGCCCCAGGTCGTCCCCTCGTCATAGTCGCTGGCCCGGCTGGCCTCGCCCCAGGAGTAGCCCAGCGCGGAGCTGCCCTGGATCAGGTTCTCGCCGACCGACTGATGGCCCCAGAAGAGGCGCCGGACCGTGATGCCGAGGAGCCGATCAGCCCCAGAGGGTTCCTCCACCGCAGCCCCGGGAATCGGTCGAAGTCCGTATCGTTCGAGTGGAGCCGACCCTGGCGGCCGCCAGGCGAGCGCCAGTGGCGCCACCCCAGCGAACGTGGCGTCCCGCGGGAGATCCGCGCGGTGAGGCCTGGCACGCGGCTCGCGTCAGCCGAGCGCCGTGGGTCACCCTGCACAGTGTCCTGCCCGGCTGCATGCCGTCCAGCGCTCGGACGGCTATCGCCGTCACCGAGCCGAAGAGACGGTTCTGTACCAGACCGTGAAGGCACACTGGGAACAGTTCCGCGAGCGCGCCGAGGATGCCGGGGGCTTGCCGACGTTCGTGGTGCGTGAGTTCGAGGAGTACCTGTCTTGCGGAATCTTGGATCGGGGCTGCCTGCACCTCGCCTGCCGGATCTGTGGGTACTTCGAGACCGTCGCGCTCAGTTGCAAGCGACGAGGTTTCTGGTCCTGGGTCGACGCATGGCCGACACGGCCGTCCACCTCGAGCAGAGCGTCCTGCCCGCCGTGCCCGTGCGGCACTGGATCTGCTCGTTGCCATGGGGCCTGCGCGCCCTGCTCGGCTACGATCGGACTTTGTGCTCCGAAGTCGTCGGCGCGTTCGTCGGCGAGCTGTCCCGCTCGCTCAGACGCAGAGCCAAGCGTGTGCTCGCACTCGGCAGCGTCACTGACGCGCACACCGGGGCTGTCGCGGCTATCCAGAGGACGGATAGCGCGATTCGACTCAACGTCCACGCCCACGTCCTCGCCCTGGATGGCATTTGCGCCCGCGAAGACGGCTCGCTCGTCTTCCATCCGCTGCCAACCCCAACTCGCGCCGAAGTCGCTGACCTCGCCCGCCGTACGGCCGAGCGCATCGAGCGCATCCTTCGAGCCCACGGCCGCTCCATCGACCCGGAGATGCAAGATGAGCCCCCCTCGCTCGTGCTCGAGGAGCCCGGGCTCGCTGCCTGCTACGCCGCCGCCGCTCAGGGGATCTCCGTGACGGGTGACCGCACGGGCCAACCCACGCTCCGGCTCGTCGTCTCACACGCTGCGCCCGCCCCAAGCTCTGTCGCTGACGACGCCGATGAGCCCGTCGCCGAAGTGCGAGGCGTCAACGTGCACGCGAAGCAAGTCGTCGACGGCCGCGACCGACGACAGATCGAGCGGCTCTGCAAGTACATCACCAGGCCTCCCGTCGCTCAGGAGCGCCTCCAGCTCCGTCCCGATGGCCGCCTCGAGCTCGCGCTCAAAGGCATCTGGCGAGATGGCACCCGCGCTCTCGTCCTTCAGCCCGAGGATCTCCTGGTCCGGCTGGTGGCCGCAGTGCCGCCCCCAAGCTTCCACTTGCTCAGTGCGGGGTGCTCTCCAGCCATTCGGCCCTCCGCAGCGAGGTGGTCCCGCACCCGCCGCCCGATCCGACCATGCGTCGCCCACCACCAGCTGCAGGCGATCAGATGGAGCTGTTCGAAACCGACGACCACCGGCCGCCCCGCCGCAAGCGGTGGGCATGGCTTCTGCGACACGTCTGGCAAGCCGACCTCGACACCTGCCCCCGATGCGCCGGACCGATGCGCTGGCTCGAAGCGGCGACCACCGAGCAAGCCGCCGCGCGGCTGCTCGCCCAGCTCGGCCTCGCGGCTCAGCCGCCGCCGGAATCGCGCCGCCCCCCATTCCGCCAAGTCGAGCTGCCGTTTCGTAAGTGAGCTCGCGTCGAGGCGGGCACGCCAACGTGCCCTCCGCATCGCCCTTCTGCGTCGCCCGAGGGCACGCCGCTGCCCACGTGCAACCACCCCCCCGGCTCGGCGAAAAACGCGCTGAAGAACCCGACTTCGACATCTCGCACACCCCCAGTCCTATGCGCAGAACAAGTCCGCACCTGGACCGTCGAGCAGAAGGACCGGTGGTGGCTCGAGAACGTGTGGAAGGGGGACATGCCCCAGCTCACGCTGCGCTCGGGCCTGTCCGGCATGGCGATCGGCGGCTTCCTGTCGCTCACGAATCTTTACGTTGGCGCCAAGACCGGCTGGACGCTGGGGGTCGGCATCACCTCGGTCATACTCGCGTTCTCGATGTTCAAGGTCCTGTCGAGCCTCGGTCTCGGCAAGGAATTCACGCTGCTCGAGAACAACTGCATGCAGTCCATAGCGACCGCGGCGGGCTACATGACCGCTCCCATGATCTCGAGCCTCGCGGCCTACATGATGGTCACGGGCCGGCCCATCCCGATGCTCCATACGTTGGTGTGGATCATCGTGATCGCGTTCCTCGGGGTCCTCTTCGCCTTTCCGCTCAAGAAGCGATTCATCAACGACGAGCAGCACCCCTTCCCCGAGGGGCGCGCGGCCGGCATCGTCATGGACGCCCTGCACACCGGCGGCGCGCGGGAAGGCCTGCTCAAGGCAAAGCTCCTCGTTGTCACGGGCGGCCTCGCGGCCATCGCCAAGGTGATGCAGAGCGAGCCGATCATGCACAAGCTCAAGCTCGGCTTCCTGCAGATCCCCGAGTACCTCGACGCGTGGATCTACAAGCTGGGCTTGAATCCCAGGCTCGCGGGCACGGACCTGCGCGAGCTCACCGTCCGACCCGACACCGACTTCGTCATGATGGCCGCTGGCGGGCTCATGGGCATTCGCACCGGCGTGTCCATCATGATCGGCGCCGCGATCAACTACCTCGTCCTGGCGCCCTGGGGCATCGCCCGCGGCGACGTTCAGGGCAGGGTCGTCGAGGGCGTCACGCATTACGGGTTCCGGCAGATCACGGCGTGGGCGCTATGGGGCGGCGTGGCGATGATGACGACGGCGTCGCTGTTCGCGTTCTTCGCCAAGCCCCAGCTCCTCGTTAGCGCCTTCTCGGGCATTTTCTCGCGGAAGAAGGCCGAACGAGACGTCCTCGAGCACGTCGAGCTGCCGATGCGCGTCTTCGTGATCGGCATCCCCCTCGTCGGGATCGCGGTCGTCCTGCTGGCGCACGCGTTCTTCGGCGTGAAGATCTGGCTCGGGATCGTCGCGATCCCTCTCGTCTTCGTCTTCACGCTGATCGGCGTCAACTCGACGGCGCTCACGTCGATCACGCCGACCGGCGCGCTCGGCAAGCTCACGCAGCTCACGTTCGGCGCGCTTGCGCCTGGCAACATCAAGACGAACCTCATGACGGCCGGCATCACGGGCGAGGTGGCCAGCAACGCCGCGAACCTGCTCATGGACATCAAGCCGGGCTACATGCTCGGCGGCAAGCCACGCCAGCAGGCGGTCGGGCACGTGCTCGGCATCATCGCCGGCTCGCTCGTCTCGGTGCCGATCTTCTACCTCGTGTTCCTCCACGGTGGCCCCTCGGAGCTCGTCAGCGAGCAGTACCCGATGCCAGCCGCCCAGATCTGGCGCGCGGTCGCCGAGGTCCTGACGCGCGGCCCGAACGGTTTGAAAGGGCCGCACTTGCGCCACGTCGACGTTGTCGTAGTGGTTGACGTTGACCTTGACGTTGACGGGGACGGCGACGGCGACGCATCGATCCAATCGTCGCCGTCGCCGTCCCCGTCAACGCCCAGGTCAACGCCCGGGTCAACGCCACGTCGACCGTGCCGAGATCGTTGGGGTCTCAAACCGTTCTAGCGCCGGCCGAATGCAAGTTCGCGCGCTCGTTCTTTCGGCTGCTTGCGTCGCGGGTGTCGTGCTTCCGAGCTGTTCGGACGACTCGTCGGGCGAGGAGGAGACGTGCGCGATCACGTGTAGCTGTCCGGCGAACGACGCATCGGGCACGTACACCGGCGACGTCGAGGCAAGAATGTCCCGTGGCTCGGGCGAGGCGGCATGCGAGCGGACGAACGACCGGCACGGCACGCTCGTCTCCGAGGCCTGCGAGTATGGCAGCGGCGACCGTTTCTGGTGCGCCTCGGTGACGCGCTCGCTCGCCCGGTTCCCAGGAACAGGGTGTCAGCGCGCGGACGCGGCAACGGCCTTGCAGGGAAACGATCGGAGACAGGCACCGAGCGCACGGTGCGGATGGAATGTCGCGATCCCACGAGACGGTGTCGCCGCTACGGCCGGCTCGGCGACGGGCGAGAGCGCTCGTCGGGGCGTCAATGGCGCTCGCGCTGTCGCTCCCTGGTCGGCCCGGTGCCGCCGCGGACCGGGCAGTCGTCGTGCTCGAGCTGCGCGGAGCCATCCAGCCCGCTTCGCTGCGCTATCTCAGGCGCGGGCTCGCCGAGTCACGAGACCGGAGCGCGGCGCTGACGATCCTGGAGCTCGACACCCCCGGCGGTCTGTTGGTCTCGCTACGCGAGATGACGGCCGCGTTGACGGGCGCCGAGCGGCCGGTGGCGGTCTTCGTCACTCCGGCGGGTGCTCGGGCGGCCTCGGCGGGATTCTTCCTTCTGATCGCGGCCGACGTGGCGGCGATGGCACCGGGAACGAACGCCGGGGCGGCCCACCCGATCCCGCTCGGGAGCCGCGACTCGGTCTCGGACAAGGCGCTCGAGAAGATCGCGAGCGACGCGGCCGCGTTCGCTCGCGCGCTCGCCGAGCAACGTGGACGCTCGGTCCAGTGGGCCGAGAAGGCCGTCACCCACTCGCTTTCGTACGGCGATCGGGAAGCACTGGGCAAGGGGCTCATCGACCTCGTCGTCTCCGATCGCGACAGCCTGATCCGTGCGCTCGACGGGCGGCGCGTTCGACGCTTCGATGGCCGCACGGAGGTCCTTTCGCTGAGCTCTGCACGGGTCGAGGTCGTCGGGCTCGACGTCGCCGAGCGAATCCTGATGGTCATCGCGGACCCGAACGTCGCGTATCTCCTGCTGCTCGTCGGCATGCTCGGGATCGCGATCGAGATCTACAGCCCGGGCCTCGTGGTTCCTGGCGCGCTCGGCGTGCTCAGCTTGCTGCTCGCCTTCTACGCGCTGTCCGTGCTGCCCGTGAGCCTGGTGGGCGTCGCGCTGCTGGTTCTTGCCGTGACGGCCTTCGTCGCCGAGGCGTTCGTCGTAAGCTACGGACTGCTCACCGCGGGAGGTCTCGTCGCCTTCGTCCTGGGCTCCATCATGCTGGTCGAGGGCCCGGTTCCAGCTGCGCGCGTGAGCGTGTGGCTCGTCTTGCCCACGGCCCTCGTCCTCGCGGCCGTCGTCGCCCTGCTCGCCGCAAAGGTCCTACGGGCCCGACGCCGGCCGCCTCGGGCGGGGCTCGAAGAGCTCGTGGGCGAAGTGGGCGACGTCGTGGTCCCGCTCGCGCCCGAGGGGAGGGTGTTCGTTCACGGAGAGTACTGGGACGCCGTGTCTCCCACCGATCTGCCCACCGGGACCCGGGTCCGCGTGCGACGAGTGGTCGGCCGGCGTCTCGAGGTCAATCCGGCAGGTGCCGAGCACGACTGAAGGAGAGGAGGCCGAAGTGACATCCGAATCCGTCTCGGCGTTTCCCTGGGGACTCGTGGTCGCGGCCGCCGTCGCGCTGGTGCTGCTCTTCAAGTGGGTCAACGTACTTCGCGAATACGAGCGCGGAGTCGTCTTCCGGCTCGGGCGGGTGCTCGAGGAGCCGAAGGGCCCGGGGCTCGTCCTCGTCCTGTGGCCCATCGACCGCATCGTGCGGATCAGCTTGCGGACGATCGTCGAGGACGTCCCTGCCCAGGACGTCATCACGCGCGACAACGTGTCGATCAAGGTAAACGCGGTGCTGTACTTCAGGGTCGTTCGGCCGATCGACGCCGTCATCCACGTCGAGAGGTTTCTGTATGCCACGTCGCAGTTGGCGCAGACCACGCTGCGATCGGTCCTGGGAATGGTGGAGCTCGACCAGCTCCTCGCCGAGCGTGAGCAGATCAACCTTCGGCTGCAGGAGATCGTCGACCGTCAGACCGACCCTTGGGGCGTCAAGGTGTCGCTGGTCGAGGTCAAGCACGTCGACCTTCCGCCAGAGATGAAACGGGCGATGGCGCGGCAGGCCGAGGCGGAGCGAGAGAAGCGAGCGAAGGTGATCCACGCCGACGGAGAGTTCCTGGCGGCGAGGAAGCTCGCCGACGCTGCGGCGGTGATGCGAGAGCAGCCGTTCACGCTGCAGCTTCGCTACCTGCAGACCCTGATGGAGATCGCCTCCGATCGGATGTCGACGGTCGTCTTCCCCGTGCCGGTGGACACGCTGTCCTCGTTCGTCGGCCCCGGGCTACGTCGGGACGGGGACGGCGCGGGCTGGCGCGAAACGGAGGAGGACGCGTCGGCCGGGCGGCACGCCGGGTGACACCCGCCGTCTCCGGGACGGCGGTGTGGTGCATCGGCGTGTCAGGCGCGGCGGCAACCCGGCAAGTCAGGCAGCGCCGGTGCACGCGGCACGGCTAACCGAATGTCCAGCACGCGAGTTGCTGCGCCTCGCGGCCGAAAGGAGGACCGCCATGGCCTGGTCGAGGGTACGTGCTGTTTGCGTGGGACTGTTCGCGCTCGCCGGGGGTTGCTCGACGGGGGCGCCTTTCGGAGGGCTCCGGCTCGCCCGTCGCCGACGTGCCCGCCCCCGTCTTGACGGCGTTCGAGCTGTGGGAGTCGTCGGTGGAGGAGCTCACGCCCCTTCCTGCTCGAGATCGAGACGGCCGGCCCCTACTCGCCCGGCGCCGAGGTCCTGCGCGTCAGCATCGTTGCCACGGACGAGACGCCGGCGCTGACGCTGTTCGACTTTCAGGGTGACGAGCTCGCCAGGCAGGTGATCCCGAGCTGGACCGACGCCGGCGAGCTGCGACTGGCCGACGGGCAGGCCCCTTCCACGCCGAGGTCGCTTCCGAGTACGGGAACGGGTGGGGAGACACCTCGGTCAACCCCGAGGACCTCTACTTCCTCGTCGACGACGTCGTCCTGCACTCGGACCTGGGCTCCCTGCTGGAGCAGGAGGACTTCGACGACCCCCGCTGGGAGGATGAGCTGCGGATCGGTAACTCGGACGCCGACGAGGACTGCCTGTGGGGCGTCCCCGTCCTCCGGAGCCGTCCACCGTCTCCAGTTGGCTGCCCCCCGCATGGGCGGGACCCCACGGAACGTCGCGATGATCGCGAACGTCTTGAACGACTACCAGGCCGCGTCGTCCGTGTCGAGCTCGCCCGTCGGGTACGCGATCATCACGGAGCTGACTCGTGGGCCTGGCGGGCGACTCCAGCGCGTCTCCGGTATCATGCTGAATCTCGAGATGTCGCCGAGCGCCTTCTTGCCCAGGTCGGTCAGCGCTCCGTCGAGCCCGTTCAGGATCACCCGCTGAGCTACCGCGAGAAAGCGTACAGGAACGCCTTGGCCGCGCGCTCGGAGCCGGCCTCGGTCAAGTGGCCGTTGTCGGATGCCCACTCGTCGCAGAGCCGGCGTGCTCCGCCGGAGGTGCAGGCCTGCCCGCGCGAGTCCGTCGAGATCACCGCGGCGAGATCGAAGACGACGTGGTCGTCCGAGGCGCGGTCGAGCATGCGGCGCCCGTAGTCCCAGCGCATTGCGTTCAGCGCGGGCTCGTCCGTCGTCAGTGGCGGTGTCACGAGGAGGATCCGAAGGTCGGGATGTCTGGCCTCGACGCCGGCCACCGCGGCGAGCGCATCGTCGAGGAGCGCGGCGACGTTCGTGCCTTGCTCGAAGTCGATCCAGCAGAACTTGAAGGACGCGGCGTCGACGGCGTCGGCGAGGCCGGCATCGTCCATCAGCGACACGAACGCGCGGATCTTCCCCTCGGGGTCGCCGTTCTCTCCGATCGATCCGTGGCCCCAGGTCGTCCCCTCGTCATAGTCGCTGGCCCGGCTGGCCTCGCCCCAGGAGTAGCCCAGCGCGGAGCTGCCCTGGATCAGGTTCTCGCCGACCGACTGATGGCCCCAGAAGAGGCGCCG
>JACPQR010000202.1 GCA_016190375.1 Deltaproteobacteria bacterium | reverse complement strand
GTGTGCGGCCTCGCTGGACGTACTGAAGTCGAGGAAGCTGATCGCGCAGCAGCGCTACGAACAGGGCATCCAGTTGCTCGAGGGCGTTGTGGCAATGCTGACGAAGATGATCTGAGGCCTCAACGAGGTCTACGCCCACGTCCAGGTCGTCGTCGCCGTCAACGTCAACGTCAACGTCAACGCCGACGCCGACGCCGACGACTACGCATGCGGCTGACATGGCTGCGCCAACATGTTGATTGTAAACAGGGATCTGCGCCTCTCTCTGATCAGTCCGACCCCGCGGCCGGGACGCCGCCGAGCGGTCGCGCCTCGCGGACGGCGCGAAGCGTTGCGCGGGCCACCGCGTCCGCGGCGAGCGCACCCAGGAGGTTGACGTCGCACGCGTGATCGCCGGCGGCGAGCGCGAAGAGGGTGTCGCCGTCGACGCGCGTGTGGGCCGGACGCAGGACGCGCGCCAGTCCCGCCGAGGCCATCTGAGCCAGGACGTTCGCGCCCTCCTTGTCCAGCCTGGCGTTCGTGGCGACGACGGCCAGGACGGTGCTCTCCGGGGAGAAGCTCGGTGGTCGGCTCGCTCCGCTCGCCCTCGCGCGAAGAATCTCGACCGTGTCGGCAAACTCGCGCGAGCCTGGCGAGCGGGTGCCGGCCACGATCTCTCCCGTCGTCGGATCCACGACGTCACCGAAGGCGTTTGCAGCCACGAGCGCCCCCACGACGACCGCTCCCACCGCCGATGTCGATGCCGATCCCAGGCCGCCCTTCATGGCGGCCGCCGGGCCGAGCGCCTTGCCGACCGTCGCTCCCGCTCCCGCCCCCGCGTTGCCCAGCCGGACCGGCCCACCCTTCTCCGCCTCGTAGCATGCCGCCAGGCCCATCGCAGCATCCGGCCGCACATGAGGCCGACCGATTCCCAGGTCGTACAGCACGGCGCAAGGGACGATCGGAACCAGGGCTGCAGGGGTCGGCAGGCCAACCCGCCGAGACTCCAGGTAGCGCACCACGCCCGTGGCCGAGTCGAGGCCGAAGGCGCTGCCCCCGGAGAGCACGACGGCGTGGCAGCGCTCCACGAGATGCAGCGGCCTGAGCAGGTCGGTCTCTCGGGTGCCCGGCGCGCCTCCGCGCTGGTCGACCCCGCCGACCGCACCGCCCTCGGGGCACAGGACCACGGTGCAGCCCGTGCAGGCCTCGAGGTCCTCGGCGCTCCCGACGCGAAAGCCGGGGACGTCGGTAAGGTCGTCGCGAGTCAGCCCGGAACCCTCGTCACATCCCGCCCATGCCGCCCCCGGGCTCGCCGCCGCCCCACCACTGGCAGTCCGGGTCCTCCCAGCAGTCGTCGTCCTCGCAGTCCCACATCTGGTCGCAGTCGTTGTCGAGGCCGTCGAAGCAATCCAGCTCGAAGTCCGCCTGCCACTCGCAGCAGTCGGGCTGCCACGAGCAGTTCCAGTCCTCGCAGTCGGTCATCCCGTTGCAGTCGTTGTCGCGCCCGTCCTGGCAGTTCGCCTCCCACGGCTCGCAGCTCGGGCAGTCCGGGCTGCCCGCGCAGTTCAGGTCCTGGCAGTCGCGCCGGCCGTCGCAGTCGTTGTCGACGCCGTCGTCGCAGACCTCCGGCGAGCAGGGCCGGCACACGGGGTTGTCTGCGCAGTCCGGGTCGTCGCAGTCGATGAGCCCGTCGCAGTCCTCGTCCGCCCCGGTGCGGCAGGCCTCGTCGAAGCAGATGAGGCACTGCAGGCCGCCCGCGCATTCACTGTCGTCGCAGTCGGTGTCGCCGTCACAGTCGTTGTCCTGTCCGTCGCGGCAGAAGGACTCGTTGTCGGAGCAGCCCGGCCGGCACTCAGGCTCGAGCCAGCAGAACGGATCGTCGCAGTCCGCGAGCCCGTTGCAGTCGTCGTCGAGCGCGTCGCCGCAGACCTCGAAGGGCAGGCACGCGTCGCACTCGACGTCGCCGAAGCAGTCGGGATCATCGCAGTCGGTGTCGCCGTCGCAGTCGTTGTCGCTACCGTCGCGGCACCGCTCCCAGGTGCACGCCGAGCACTGCGGGTTCAGGGCGCAATCCGAGTCGTCGCAGTCGACGCGGGTGTCGCAGTCGTCGTCCGCGCCGTTGAGGCACAGCTCCGGGCTGCAGCCGTTGCAGTTCGGCGCGTCGTCGCAGTCGGTGTCCGAGCAGTCCGCCCGGCCGTCGCAGTCATCGTCCGCGCCGTTGTCGCAGTCCTCGGCGACGGGCTGGCAGCCGCAGTCCGGCCAGCCCTGGCAGTCGGCGTCGTCGCAGTCGGTCGCGCCGTCGCAGTCGTTGTCGGCGCGGTCGAAGCAGAGCTCGGGGCCGCAGCGGCACGAGGGCTCCACGGCGCACTCGGGGTCGGCGCAATCGATGAGGCCGTCGCAGTCCTCGTCCGCGCCGTTCCAGCACAGCATCTCGGCGGGCCCGCACTGACAGATGGGCTCCCACTGGCAGTCCCACTCGTCGCCGCAATCGGTCAGGCCGTCGCAGTCGTTGTCGACGTTGTCCTGGCAGTCCCACTCCCAGTCCCAGATGCAGCGGCACTCCTCGTTGTTCGCGCAGTCGGGATCCTCGCAGTCCCACATGAAGTCGCAGTCGTCGTCGCGACCGTCCCAGCAGGAGGTCTCGGTCTCGGCGCACTCGCACGCGAAGTTGCCCTCGCAGTCGGGGTCCTCGCAGTCCCAGAGGTTGTCGCAGTCGTTGTCGTACCAGTCGTCGCAGTCCGTCTCGCGCGGGTCGCAGCGGCAGAAGGGCTCGGACGAGCAGTCCGGATCGTCGCAGTCGTAGAGGTCGTCGCAGTCGTTATCCAGGTTGTCCCAGCAGAGCTCGGGGTCGGGCTCGAAGCAGAAGCACGCCGGGTCGAACTGGCAGTCGGAGTCGAGACAGTCCGCGACGTCGTCGCAGTCGTCGTCGACGCCGTTGGCGCAAGCCTCCCTCAGACAGTTGCGGCAGTTGGCGTCGTTCTGGCACGGCCGCCGATCGGAGCAGTCGGTCAGCCCGTTGCAGTCATTGTCGCGGCCATCGTCGCAATCCTCCGCGCCCTCCCAGAAGCAGCAGTTGATGTCGTCCTCGCAGTCGCGATCCTCGCAGTCCCACTCCTCGTCGCAGTCGTTGTCGACGCCGTCCCAGCAGACCTCGGCGACGGGGTTCTGGCAGAAGCACTCCTCCATCCACGAGCACTCGATGTCGTCGCAGTCGGAGAAGCCATCGCAGTCGTTGTCGATTCCGTCCGAGCAGTCCTCCGATTCGGGCGCGACGCAGGCGCACTCGGGCGCATTGCCGCAGTCCGCGTCCGCGCAGTCGGTCCGGCCGTCGCAGTCGTTGTCGCGCAGGTCGTCGCAGTCCTCGCGCGAGTAGCCCGCGCAGCAGGCCGCGTCGGACTGGCAGTCGGGGTCGTTGCAGTCGGCGAGGCCATCGCAGTCCTCGTCGCAGCCGCTGGCGCAGCGCTCCGGCGTCCCGGGGCATTCCCTCGGGCAGGTGCCGCCGCAGTCGGGGTGGTTCTCGCAGTCGGCGACGTCGCTGCAGTCGGTCAGGCCGTCGCAGTCGTTGTCCAGCCTGTCCGTGCAGATCTCGGTCGCGCCGGGGAAGACCAGCGCGTTTCCGTCGTCGCAGTCGGCGCCGCCGCACGAGGCGGGCGGGAAGCCGTCACCGTCGTCGTCCCGCGTCACGTTGCGGCACGACCGGACGCCGTTGTCGCATGAGTCGATCGTGCAGGTGTTGAAGTCGTCGCAGTCGATGGCGCCACCGCCGAGGCACCCCATGACCGCGTCGCAGTACTCCTCGCCGTCGCAGTACAGGCCGTCGTCGCAGCGAGCGTCGTCGGGCGTGAACTGGCATGAATCGAGCGCCTCCGAGCAGGCATCGGTGGTGCAATCGATCGGATCGATGCACGCAGGGACGGGCCCACCCTGGCAGGTCCCGCCCGTGCACGTCTCCGAGCCGTTACACCAGAAACCGTCGGCGCACTCGTCGGCGCTGCCACAAGGAACCGTGACGCAGCCACCCTGCTCCGGGCGGCAGAGCTGCGTGATCGGACACTGGTTGTGATCCGGAACGTTCTGGCACTGGTCCACCTCCTCGTCACAGGAGTCGACCGTGCAGGTGACGGAGTCCGAGCAATCCGGGGAGACTCCGCGCTGGCAGAGACCGTCGTCGCAGATCTCGACGCCGTTGCAGAACAGCTTGTCGTCGCAGTCCTCGGCCGAGTCGCATGGCGCCGGTCCCCCGTCCTCGTCCGGACCGCCCCCATCGTCGTCGTCGTCGCCGGCGTCGTCGCCGACGCCCCCGTCGAGGAAGAGCGGGGTCCTGCCGCATCCCAGGGGCGTCAGGAAGAAGGCGAAGGCGACCGTCGAGAAGGCAAATCGCTGGCCCATGGGCAGCATCTTCTGCCAAGGGCATACCAAAGTCGAGTAAGCGGAAAACGTTAGGGAAAGGCCGCTGGAACGGGTGAGGAGGCGCAGCTCTGTGCCACGGCAACGCTCTTCAAATGCTGAGTCGGGTCGCCAAGGCGTTCACCGGCATCGGGCGTACTCGCAGAACCCGGCGCCTCGGACCTGCCGCCGGAGCACCCCGGCGACCGCCTCGCCTTCGAACGTGAAGCCCAGGAAGCCGCCCCGTGTCAGGACCGCGGCGACCGGGGTCGATGCGCGGGCCTCGTACTCGAGCTCGACCGCGCCCAGCCTCCATCGCCCCGACCACCGCGCCGGCACCGGACGCGCGGCCTGATCGGTCCAGTCGAGGACGCGAATCGAGGGTCCGCGTCCGATCGCGAACGGCTCTCCCGTAATCCTGCCGCCGCCGCGGACGCCGCGGAGCTGCCCAGCGAAAGCCACGGCCAGGCCCGCCGCGGTGGATCCGTCGTCGAACGCGAGCACGTCCCAGTGCCACCAGGATGGAGCCAGCCGCGTCACCGGCAGGCGACTGTCCGCTCCCCACGCGTGCTCGACGATCCCCGCCCCCCGCGCGCGCCCGTCCGCACCCTCCCAATCCACCGAGCCGAACGCGCTCCAGTAGGTGAGGACCCGCGGCAAGCGAAGCCAGACCAGCCGCTCCTCGGTGCGCGTGTCGGCGCGGAACCCGGGGTCGCTGCAGTCGAGGCGCAGCTCGGGATAGCTGCCGGCCCAGTCGAGCCCGTCGAGCCGCACGTGCCACCCGTCGGGCGACCGCTGAAGCTCGCCCTGCCGGAGCAAGCGCGAGCGCTCCTCGATCGATCCGCTCCGCCCGGCGAGGACGAGGAGGCGACCAGGCCCGTCCATCCCCTCGATCGCGGACAGGCAGGTCCGGCCCAGGTCGCGGCCGCCCGAGAAGATCTGCACCTTGCACCAGCGGAGCGGGCTCGCCTCCGGGAACACCCCGATCAGGAAGTACGCCTCCCACGCCGCGGGCGGCGCCCTTCGAGCCAGATCTGCTACGAACGAAGCCCGGCTTGCAGGTACCACTCCAGCACCTCGCGCAGACCATCCTCGAGCGGCCGGGGCTGCCATCCCAGCTCGCGCCGCGCCCTGTCGCCCGAGAAGGCCCAGCTCAGGCCGGCCGACATCTCGAGGGCCTCGCGCAAGAGCGGGGCGCGGTCGCCCGCCAGCCGCGCGACAGGACGGCCGATGGCCGAGAGGATCCTGGTCGGCAGGTAGATCCTCGGAGGCTTGCGCCCTGCAGCCCGCGCGAGCGCCTCGATCCACTCGCGCGTGGTCACGACCTGACCGGACAGGATGTACTCGCTCCCGATCGCGCCCTCCCTCGCGATACGGACCAGTCCCTCGGCGCAGTCGTCGACGTGCACCAGCGACATGAGCATCTCACCGAGCGCGCCGATGCGGATCCAGCCCTTCGCGAACGACGCGTGGAAGCGGCCCACGAGGCTCGGATCGTCGGGGCCGTAGATCGTCACCGGCAGCCCGATGCGGATCGACGCACCGCTCGCGATCAGGCTCCGCGCGACCACGTGAGCCCGCCGCTTGGTCGCCTCGTACGCGGATCGCGGCGCATCGCCTCGCCAGTGACCCTCGCCCACCGGATCGGACCCGGTCGGTCCGAGCGCGGCCACCGAGCTCACGTGGACCGCCGGGACCCCGAGCTCCGCCGCGATCTCGAGGACGTTGGCGGTGCCCTGCACGTTGGTCCGCTCCATCAGCTCCGGATCGCGAGCTCCCAGCTCGTACAGCGCCGCAGAGTGGTAGACGACGTCCGCGCCGGTCATCGCGCGCCGCACGGACGACCGGTCCGTGACGTCACCAGGCACCTGCTCGACGGCGAGGTCTGCGATGCGCCTCGAGCTGCTGGTCCGGCGGATCATGGTCCTGACCGCCACGCCGGAGCCAGCGAGACGCCGGGCCAGCCGGCTTCCCAGGAATCCCGTCGCCCCGGTCACGAGCGCCAGCACTGGCGCATGATACGCCGTTCGAGAGGGTGCCCGGGCCGTGGAAAAAAATGAGACGGCCCACCCGCCCTTTTCGTATGATGGTGGGGTAAGGGAAAGCGCGGGGCGCGCCCTTCGTCGAGAGTGGCCAGCTACTGGATTACCTACGAGGGAACGAGGTTCCCGATCCGTCTCGGAGAGACGGTCGTCGGGCGCAGCGCCTACTGCACGATCGTCGTGAGCGACGGCTCCGTCTCGCGCGAGCACGCGTCGCTGCGCCTGGTCGACGGCGTGCTCAAGGTCGTCGACCTGGGAAGCCGCAACGGCACGTTCGTCAACGGCCTGAGACTGACCGACGCGCGTGTGCTCAAGGGAAGCGACGTCGTCGTCCTGGGCAGCGCCGTGCTCAACGTGATCGCCACGGAGGAAGACCCGCTGGCGCGCAGGGACACGATGGGCGTCACCGACACGCCCTTGCCCTTCTCTTCCGACCCGCCGACGACCGCGAGCACGACGACCCTGGACCTCATCGAGTCGATGGTGGCCCGGGCGGACTCCAGCGGCAGGGCGATCGACTTCGTGCCGACCCTGAAGAGCATGATCGAGAGCGCCGCCGACTTCGGCCGGGCGACTGGAAAGACCCTCAAGCCCGAGGACCTGAAGAGGCTGGTCGCGGCGGCGGCGACGGTGGCCTCCTGGGAGCCTGCGGGGGCGCTGGACGTGTGGTACGCGTCCGTTTCGCGTCGGACCGGAGGGAAGTAGCCCTTGACCATCCTGGTCCTCTCGGCGGACGAGGAGGCGGCGCGGTCGCTCTGCTCCGCGCTCACTCGCTCGGGGCAGCAGGCGCGCTGGCAGGCCCGCCTCGACGCCGCGCGCGAGCTGGCGCGCACCGACCCGCCCCTCGTGTTCGTCGCCGACACGTCGGTCGAGGGCTACGACGGCTTCTGCGCCGAGGTGTCCCGGGCATCGCCGTCCGTCCGGGTCTTCCTCCTGTCGGACCGTGCGTCCGCTCCGTCCGCCTCGGACGCGCAGATCCTCTTCAAGCCGTTCGACGCCGCGGAGGTCGCCGCGCTGCTCGCCGGCGAGCACGAGCTGGCGGAGGTCGACAGGCGGCGCCGCGGCCTCGAGGCGCGCACCGAGGAGCTGGCGCTCCTGGTCGAGGCCAGCTTCGAGGCGATCGTCGGTCTCTCGGCGGACGGCACGATCCAGACCTGGAACCCCGGGGCGGCCACGATCTACGGCTGGTCGAGGGAGGAAGCGATCGGCCGTCCAGTCGACATCCTCGAGGTGCACGAGGGCGCCGCGGCGATCCGCCTCGGGTCCGCCGAGAACCGCGCGCTCGAGGTCCGTCGAAAGAGGAAGGACGGCAGCGAGCTGCTCGTGCTGCTCTCGCTCGCGCGCGTCCCGGTCGACGCGGGCGTGCCGGCGGAGGTGGCGATCCGGTTCGCGGAGGTGTCGCTCGACATCACCGAGCGGCGCAAGCTCGAGCGGGCGCTCGAGCACGGCGAGCGGCTCGCCGCGATTGGCCGGATCGCGGCCAGCATGGCTCACGAGATCAACAATCCGCTCGCCGTCATCCGTGCGTCGGCCTCGCGCGTGGCCCAGCTCGCTGCCGAGATGGGGCACACGGAGCTCGCCGAGTGCGCCGCAGACACCGACTTCGCGGCGGAGAGGATCGGGAGCTTCGTCCAGCACGTCTGCGGGTTCGCGCGCCGGGAGCGCCCCGTGCTCTCCGATCTGCCGATCCGGGCGACCGTCGACATGGCGATGAGGCTGGTGCGGCCCAGGGCGCTCGAGCGGGGCGTGATCGTCTTCTTCGAGCAGGGCCCCGACCCGCGCGTCGTCCATGACCCGCCACGGATGGGTCAGGCCCTGATGAACGTCCTGTCGAACGCGATCGATGCGGCCGCGGCCGGCGGGAAGAACGTCGCGATCAGGATCGCGCCCGAGCCCCAAGAGGTCCGCATCGAGGTCGACGACGACGGCGCCGGCATCGCGCCGGAGATCGCGGGCAAGCTCTTCGAGGCCTTCGCGACCACCAAGCCGCCGGGGCAGGGGACGGGCCTCGGGCTCTCGATCACGCGGCAGATCCTGGAGGACCACGGCGGCTCGGTCTCGCTCGCCACACGCGCGGAGGGCGGAACCCGCGCCGTCCTTGCGCTCCCGTCCCAGGACCTCGCCCGCTTCATGATCGTCGTGGTCGAACCGGACCCCGCCGTGCGTCGCGCGCTCGCGACGGACGTCGGTCGAGGCGGCTTCCGGGTCCGTGCGGCCGGCTCCCTCCACCAGGCGCGCCAGATGCTCGAGGGGCAGGAGGTCCACGCCGTCCTCACCGACGTGGTCCTGCCGGACGGAAGCGCCATTGCGCTCCTGGAGGAGCTCCGCGCGACCCGGCCCTCCGTCGGGCGAATCGTCGTCACGACCACACCGACCGACACGACCGCCTCGGTCGCACACGCGAGGATCGAGAAACCCTGGAACTACGAACGCCTCATCGCCGCGGTTCGCCAGGTCTGTCTCGGCGCCTAAATCCGGCCTGTCGGTTTACAGCCTCGTCGCGCTGACCGTATGATCGTGGTGATGAGCCGTCCCCAGCCCGCGCGGCAGGGCGAGGATTCTTCGACCGAGGATCTGGTCGGCAAGATCATCTCGGGCAAGTACCTGGTGCTCGGGCGCCTCGGCACGGGCGGAATGGGCACCATCTACGACTGCGAGAACGTGGCCGTCGGCCGCAAGGTCGCGCTCAAGGTCTTGAACCCCCTGCACAAGGCCCGTGCGGAGGCCGTGGGCCGGTTCGAGCGAGAGGCCCGCGCCGCCGCGAGGATCGGCCATCCGAACATCATCGACGTCCTCGACCTGGGTCGCACCGACGACGGCGTCCCGTACATCGTGATGGAGCGGCTGAGCGGCGAGGACCTCTTCGCGCTGCTCGATCGCTCGGGGCCGTTGCAGCCCGCGCTCGCGATCGACATCATCGGCCAGGTCCTCGGGGCGCTCGGGGCAGCGCACGCGGCGGGCATCGTCCACCGCGATCTGAAGCCCGACAACGTGTTCCTGGCCCGTCGCGGGCCGCGCGCCGACTTCGTCAAGGTGCTCGACTTCGGCGTGGCCAAGTTCCACGACGCGGCCCTCGGCGAGACGAGGCGGTTGACTCGCGATGGCTCCGTGCTCGGGACGCCTTCGTACATGTCCCCGGAGCAGGCCGCCGGCAGCCGCGACATCGATGCCAGAAGCGACCTGTACTCCGTCGGGGCCCTGCTCTACGAGATGCTCTCGGGGACGCTGGCGTACGAGGGCGAGAACTACAACGAGGTGATCGCGGCCATCATCACCAGGGAGCCGCGGCCGCTGAGGGAGGTGGCGCCCTGGGTCACCGAGGGGCTGGCGGCGGTCATCTCGCGAGCCATGGCGCGCGATCCGAACGCCCGCTTCCAGACCGCGGCGGAGCTCCAGGCTGCGCTCGAGCCCTACTCGGACGTGATGGAGCTCGAGGTGCCGGACGCGGCGGGGAGCTCGGGACGCTGGTCTCCAGGGCAGAAGGCGTCGATGCCCACGATGGACCTTCCGGGGGAGCCCGCGCCCGGGGCACCGGGGACCCCGTCGTCCTCGATGATCCGCGCGATACCCGTCGTCGACCAGATGGTCGTCGGCGAGGAGGCGGCCGAGGACATTGACCGCGGGGGACGCCGCAGGGTCGCCTTCGTGGCGATCGGTGCGGTCTCGGTGCTCGCGATCGGGCTCGGAGCCCTCTTGCTCACGCGAGCGGACGAGGGGCCGAGCGACGCTCGCGCGGACGAGCCCGGCGGGCGCGGCTCGGTCGCGCCCCCCGCCGCACAGTCGATCAGCGTCGAGGTCGAGTCCAACGCCGTCGGGGCGCGCGTTCTCCTCGACGGCCGCGCGCTCGGCGTGACGCCGCTCCACCGCCCGGTGCCGAGGGCCGACGGAGACCACGTGCTCAGGCTCGAGGCCGCGGGGTTCGAGTCGACCGAGCGTTCGATCCCGCTCGCATCCGACCTGCACCTGGTCATCGACCTGCGAAGGTCGGAGGCGCCGCCGCCGGCCGCGCCGCCGCCGGCCGCGCCGAGCCCACCCGCGTCCCTCGACAAGGGGCCCGCGCGCCCCGGTCGGGGCCGACCAGCCGGACGACCCTTGGAAGTCCCCGGCGGGGGACGCCCACCAGCCAAGAGGCTGATCTTCGATGACAACGTGTACCAGTAGGCTCTTCTTCGCGTCGGTCCTGTCGATGCTTCCGCTGGCGGCGCAGGCCGACCCGGCCTCCGACGCCCGCGAGCGTTTCCAGGAGGGCGTGCGGCTCTTCCACGCGGCCGAGTACGCGGCGGCCCGGGCAGCGTTCGAGGACGCGTACCGGATCCTGCCCAATGGCCGGGTCCTGGCGAACATCGCGGCTTGCTGGGGCGGAGAGGGGAGAAACGCCGAGGCGCTGCTCACGTACCGCCGCTTCCTTGGGGAGGCCGAGGGCGTGCCCCAGCGGGCCCGCGACGAGGCGCAGGCCGAGGTCGATCGCCTCAGACCCCTGGTCTGCGACATCCTGGTCGCGGTCGAGCCTGCCAGGGCCGAGATCTTCGTGGACGGGCGAAGCCACGGCGTCTCGCCGCTGCCGTTGCCGATCTCGGTCGAGCCAGGGCGACACACGGTCGAGGTGCGGGCCGAGGGCTACTCGCCATTTCCCAGGACATTCGACTGCCAGGCCGGAAGCGAGACGGACCTGTCGATAGTGCTCGACCAGCCGGAGGCCCCTCGTGCCCCGGCGCAAGCGGCGCACTCCTCGGGCTCTCGAGCGGGGTCGGAGCCCCGCGTTCCCGAGGAGCCACCAACCGCGCCGGCGGCGACCCCGCTCGGCCGCGGGCCGCTCCTCTGGGCGGGGGTCGTCGCGACAGGTGCGCTGGCGGTCGGAGCGGCCGTGACGGGCCTTCTCACCCTGTCGCAGAAGAGCGAGTACGAAGACACCGGAACGACACTCCAGCGGCGTGGCGAGCTGTACGACTCGACCGCGACGCTCGCGATGGTGACGGACATCCTCGTCGACGCCGCGGTGGCCTTCGGTGTCGCCACCGTCGTCCTCTATCTCGTGGCGGGTCCCGACGATGACGAGGTTGCGCCGGGCGGCGCCGTCTCGCTGTCGTGCGGAGTCGGCGCGGGGTGCGCTCTTGGAGGACGCTTCTGATGCGGGCGGCCCGAATTCTCGCCCTCGCCGCGCTCGGCCTGCCAGGCTGCGTCTGCAGCTCGATCGCCGAGCTCGATCCGAGCCTCAAGGACCCGGGCACGGATGCAGGAGCAGGGGACGACGGCGGAGAAGGTGGGGGAGAAGACGGCGGGACCTGCACCATCGACGGCGACTGCGCCGACGACTTCGAGTGCACGCAAGACGTGTGCAGCGACGAGGGCGCCTGCGTGCGCTTCGCGGACAACGCGCTCTGCGCCGAGAACGAGATCTGCGCGGTCGACTACGGATGCATCCCCAGGAACCCCTGCGAGTCCGCGGCCGAGTGCCAGGACGCGGACTCGTGCAACGGAGAGGAGCGGTGTGTCGACAGCGTTTGCGTCCCGGGGACGCCCGTGGACTGCGACGACGGCGACACCTGCAACGGCGACGAGGCGTGCGACCCGATCGCCGGGTGCATGCCGGGCGTTCCGCCGTCGTGCTCGGACGGGATCGATTGCACCGTGGACGCCTGCGAGGACGGCGAGTGCACACACTCGCCGGACGATTCGGCCTGCTCGGACGGCAAGGCGTGCAACGGCGCCGAGACCTGCGATCCGGTCGCCGGCTGCCAGCCTGGCGAGCCGGCGTGCGACGACGACATCGAGTGCACCCTGGACCAGTGCGTCGAGCCCGATGGGCAATGCCTGCACCACGGCGACCACTCGCTCTGCGGCGCCGGCTCGATCTGCGGAGCCGCGGGCTGCGAAGCCGTGGCCTGCGGCGAGGACACCGACTGCGACGACGGCGACGCCTGCAACGGCGTGGAGTCCTGCGTCGACGACCTGTGCGAGGGCGGCGGAGTGTTGCCGTGCGACGACGGCGTCTTCTGCACCGGCCCGGAGTACTGCGACGCGGGTGGCGCCTGCCGGTCGCAGGACCCGCCCGCGTGCGGCGACGGAGTCGCGTGCACGACGGACGCCTGCGACCTAGTTCTGGACGGGTGCGTCCACATCCCGTCGGAGGCCGCCTGCCAGAACGACTTCATCTGTGACGGCGCGGAGGTCTGCGGCGAGCTCGGCTGCGGGCCGGGCGCGCCGCTCGACTGCGAGGACGGGCAGGACTGCACGATCAACCTCTGCTCGGAAGACGACGGCGGATGCACCTCGAGAGCGAGGGACTCCGACGCCGACGGGCACGGCGACGCCGCGTGCGGCGGCGACGACTGCGACGACCAGAATGGCGACGTCGCGCCGGGCGCCGACGAGATCTGCAACGGCGTCGACGACGACTGCGACTTCGAGATCGACGATGGGTTCGACTGCCCGGCGGGCGGAGGTGGAGTCGCCCCTTGCGTGACCCCGTGCGGCTCGACCGGCTCCACGACCTGCACACCGCAGTGCGACTTCGGCGGCCCCTGCGTGGCGCCGCCCGAGGACTGCAACGGAGTCGACGACGACTGCGACGACGAGATCGACGAGGGCTGCGGGTGCCGGCCGAACGAGCCCGGTGATTGCCCGACGCAGTGCGGGAGCGTGGGCTCGAGGAGCTGCGTCGACGGCGTCTGGACGGCCTGCGCGCCGCCGGCGGAGGAATGCAACGGGCTCGACGACGATTGCGTGGGCGGCGTCGACGATTCTTTCGCCTGCCTCGAGGGAGAGGTCCGGTCGTGCACGACCGACTGCGGCTCTACCGGGAGCCGCACCTGCACCGCGGCGTGCGAATGGGGGGCCTGCGCCGCACCGCTGGAGATCTGCAACGGGGTCGACGACGACTGCGTCGGGGGTGCCGACGACGGCTTCGCGTGTGTCGCGGCCAGCGCGAGGGACTGCGTCACGGGCTGCGGGTCGACCGGCAGCCAGACGTGCGGCGCGGCGTGCACCTGGGGAGGCTGCCAGACCCCCGTCGAGAGCTGCAACGGCCAGGACGACGACTGCGACGCCTCCTGCGACGAGGGCTTCGATTGCTGCGCGGGCGACCCGATCGGTTCGTGCACGACGGCCTGCAACGGCGCGGGGCTCTTGCTCTGCACGGACCAGTGCGCGGATCCGGGTCAGGTCTGCACGGCGCCGGTCGAGAGCTGCAACGGCCGGGACGACGATTGCGACGGCGGGTACGACGAGGAGGCGGGGGAGTGCCGCCTGGGCGAGCGGCGCGCTTGCGCGATCGACGCGACGATGAACGGGACCCAGGAGTGCGAGGACGGATGCACGTGGGGGCCATGCTGCGCCCCGCGCGAGCGCTGCGGCAACGGTCTCGACGACGACTGCGACGGCTCGACCGACGAGGGGGGGTGCTGCAACCCGGCCGGGCCCGACGGCTGCAACGGCTCGGACAGCGACTGCGACGGGATCTGCGACGACGACGAGGAGTGCTGCAAGAACACGACGGTGCCGTGCCTGACGAGCTGCAACACCATCGGGACCCGCGAGTGCGCGGGCAACTGCACCTGGCGCGACTGCGAGCCGCCCGACGAGCTCTGCAGCAACTGGATCGACGACGACTGCGACGGCGACGTCGACCAGGCCGACGACGATTGCGACTGACGAGGCGTTCCAGCACGGAACGCTGACAGCCCTGTCATGGGCTCGACGGGCTTTTCCCCTCGTTCAGCCGAAAAGTGGACTTCTTTCGTGATGGCGCCGATCTTGCTTCGAAGCGGGGAGGGAAGATGGCGTCGATCGAAGATCTGGAGAGAAAGGCACGGCGGGTGTGGCGAAGGGAGGGGCCGCGCAAGGCCCTGCTCGTCTACGAGCGGATCTGCGACGAGCTGCCGGAGTCTGCGCGGCACTGGGCGCTGCTCGGCTGGGCGCTCCTGTGCGCGAACCGTCCGGAGCGCGCCGCCGCGTGTCTGCGCACCTCCATCTGGCTGCGCATGCGCGAGGGCGACGTACGCCGCGCGGCCTCGCTGGCCCGTGTCCTCCTCTCGTTCGTCGACACCGACCGCACGGCCGAGCGCGCCCTCGAGCGCTGCGCCGCCGCGGCCTGATCCCTACGCCACGTTCTTCAGATCCCCAGGGACCGAAACGCGGTGACCTCCGTCACGCTTGGCGCGGTACAGCTCGCGATCGGCGGCATCGACCAGCGCTTCGGGCGCAGAGGCGTGCAGCCGGTGCTCCGCGACTCCCACGCTCGCCCTGACGTCCTCGCCCGCGGCCCGGACCGTCGAGACCGCATCGAGGATCCGCGCGGCGGCGACCACCGCTGCCGCCGAGTCGGACTCGGGCATCAAGACCGCGATCTCGTCGCCGCCCAGTCTGGCCACCAGATCCGTGTCCCTGACGCAGCCGCGGATCGCCCTGGCGACGCCCTCGAGGACGCGGTCGCCTTCGAGGTGGCCGTGGCGATCGTTGATGGACTTGAAGTCGTCGAGGTCGACGAGCGCCAGGGAGAGGCGCGTCCCATAGCGGACCGATCGGGCGCACTCCCTGGCGAGAGCCGACCAGAACGCACGCGAGTTAGCGAGGTCCGTCAGGGCGTCGCGCGTCGCCAGCCGCTCGAGCCGGTGGATCTGTAGCGCGCGATCCAGCGCCGCGGCCACGGTCTCGCCCGCTGTCTCGAGGAGACACTCCAGCCCGACGGCGCGGCCCATCCAGAAGACGCCCAGCGTCGCGGTGTCCTGAGAGCGTGAGCAGGAATCCCTCCCGTCGCGCACCTTCGGTTCGACGGCCGATACGACCCCGTCTGCGTCGTGGGCCTCCTCCGAATAGCACGAGGACTGCGTCGTCCCCCGTCGGGGACTTCCAAGGGTCGTCGGTCCGCCTAGCATCGAACTTGCGCGGGCCGTCTCGACCGCCTGGCTCGGTCCGGGATTCCTGCTCACGCTCTGAGGCGCGCTCCTCCTCCAGCGCGAGATCGCCAGCCCCGACACGGGCACGGAGGCCACGGTCGTGATCGTGACGAGCTCGGGCCGACCATCGGGGAAAACGCGATCGAGGTGCAGCGCGGTCGCGCTCTCGGACAGCGTCGTGGCGACTGCCGCACGCTCTCTGCCCTCTTCCCTGAAGTGCACGCCGCACAGAGCGGCGCCGTGCTCCGCCGCCAGGAAGGCCGCCACGTCACCCGCCAGGTCGGCCGGATCCTTCGCGGCGAGTGCCCGCTCGAGGACCTCGAAGGCGACCCGCGCGCTGCCTGGCGACTGCCGCATATGCCACCCGGTTGCAGCGGGTGTGCCATGGGCGCGCTTTCCGGGGCGGCGAGAAGGTCGCCGGCCAGGCTGAACCGGGCCGGCCCAAGGCTGTGTGAGCATGTACGCGCACTTGCGCCGTTCGTGGCCGGCATAGCCGCCCCATCGTGGCGCTGAAGGTGTGCTGCTTTTGCGCCGGAAATACGTCGGTCGCTGGTTCGTACAGGTCCGCAGAGTCAGGCATGCTCCACGCGATGGCCCAGTCCCCCGCCGCCATTCGACCCCCGACACCGGCGCGGGCCGTCGCTCCGGCGTCGGATTCGGTCCTGGCGCGGGCGCGTGGAGGCGATCGGGACGCGCTGGAGATGCTCCTCGGAGATCACTCGAGGGCGATCTTCACCGTGTGCGTCCACCTGTGCGGAGCTCAGGACGCGAGGGACGCGCTCCAGGAATCGCTCGAGCGCATCGTCCGGTCGCTCGACCGATTCGAGCCCGCGAAGGGAGGTTTCCGTCCCTGGGCCTTCAGCGTGGCGCGCAACGTCTGTCGGGATCGGCTTCGCCGCCGAAATCTCGAGCGCGCCACGTTCCGCGACGACGGCGGCGAAGAGGCGCTGATCGCGCCGTCGCCGGCGGCGGATCCGGAGCGGCTGGCGATCGCGAGGGCGGACCAGAGGTCCCTCGAGGCCGCGCTCGCCACGCTGCCCGAGAACCTTCGGGCTGCCCTCGTGCTCTTCCATTTCCAGGAGGCCAGCTACGAGCAGATCGCGGCCACGCTCGAGGTCCCGATCGGCACCGTGATGACCTGGATTCACCGCGGTCGCAGGCGACTGAGGGACGCCATGGAGCAGGCACAGGTCCGAACGACGAGGAGCAACTCATGAGCCCCCACCTATCGGCCCCTGCCCTCGAGGCGCTGGCGCACTCGAGACCGGACCTCGCGACCGCCGATGAGCGCGAGCACGCGGCCGCGTGCGCCCAGTGCGTCCGGGCGATCGCCGACACCGAGGCGCTGTCGCGGGTCGTCGGGACGACCTTCCGCAACGCCGACCTCCCGCTCCCCGATCTGGACGCGATCGTTCGCTCGGCTGTCTCTAGCGGCCTTGCTCCCGCCGCGAGCGGCGTTCGCGAGCGGGCGTCACGACGTTCGCTCCTCGTGGCGGCGGTCATCGCCATCGTCGCTGCATCCGCGGCGGGCGTCGCATCGCGCAGGCTCTCGATCCCCAGCGTCTCGTCCGTCCTCGACCTCGCTCGGGACGGCTGGACCGTGGTCTCGGCCGTCGTCCATCTGGCGTCCGCGCATGCTGTTCCCACCCTGACCCCGCTCGCCCTGGCCGTCTTCGCCCTGTTCGCTCTCTGCCTTCGAGCCATCGTCACCGGCGCTCACCGGACGCTCGGTGCGGGAGGTGTCCTCATGAAGACCATCGGTTTCTTGTTCACGATCCTCGTTCTCCTGGCCAGCGCACCGGCCGGCGCCATCGAGCTCAGGGGCGAGTGGCCCGAGCGGAAGGAGCGGATCAACCTGGACGTGGACAGCCGCCCGGCCTCCGAGGTGCTTCGCCGCGCCGCAGAGGCCGCGCGGCTGAGCCTGGTCGCAACGCTGCCGTCCGATCCACCCTGGACGATGCACGTCCGGAACACGCCGCTCGAGGACGTGCTGGTCGCGGTCCTTGCCGACATTCCAGTCGTGGCCGAGCGGCACGGCAGCCTGATCGTCGTTCGTCCCGCGGGCGGCCCGCCGCCGGCCCAGCCAGAGGCGCCGCCTCCCGCGCCCGTGCCGGCGCATGCGGCAGCGCCTCTGCCGGCGATACCCGCTCCGGCGCCGGCGCCGCCGCCCGCTCCTTCCGCGGCGCGGCCGCCCTCCGCCGGCCTTCAGGATCGCGTGACGTTCGGAGGCGACGCCATCGTCCGAGCCGGCGAGCGAGTCCGGGACGTCGTGACGATGGGCGGTGACGCTCTGATCGAGGGCGAGGTCACGGGCGACGTGGTCACCATGGGCGGTGACATCCGCCTCGGGCGCGGCGCGGTGGTGCACGGCGACCTGGTCACGATGGGCGGGGACACCGACGTCGACGAGGGGGCCGTCGTGCACGGCGACCGGGTCCGGATGAGCGGTCATGAGTCGGGACACGGCGCCCGCCACGGCGACGCGGGGATCGGTGACTTCGTCGAGGACGTCCTGTCGAGCGCCGCGAGCTACGCGCTCCTGTTCCTCCTCGGCTTGGTCCTCCTCGGAGTCCTGCCCGAGCGACTCGGAGCGCTGCAGCGGTCGATCGTCCGCAAGCCTGCCCGCGCGGCCGCCTCGGGCGTCCTCGGGTTCTGCGCCGCCGCTCTGCTGATCGCCGTGCTCTGCGTCACGATCATCGGCATCCCGGCCGCGGTGCTCCTCGCGATCGCGCTGTCCGTCGCCCTCTACGTCGGGATGGCGGCGTCCGCGACGGTGATCGGCGCGATCCTGCCCGTCGGCAGGCTCAAGGACCGTCCGGTCCTGCAGCTCGCGGCCGGCGTGACCGCGCTCTACGTCGTCTCGATCGTGCCCCTCGCAGGGACGATCGTGGTCGTCGCGGCGGTCGTCGTGGGCCTCGGCGCCGTGATCCTCACAAAGCTCGGCAAGGTCGCCCCCGGCGATGCGGTGCCCGTGGTTCCAGAAGGACCGTACAGAACGCCTCCTCAGAAGGAATAGGACCAGAGCAGGTCGAGGCCCGCGACTCCCTTGTCGCCGTAGAACGACTCGAGGTCCCACCTGCGAGAGATCCGGTACTCGGTCCGAACCTCGTAGGTGTTCTCGTTCGGTGCGGCGCCAACGTTGACCTCCGCCTCCGCGTAGAGCCTGTCGCTGAGCTGCTGGCCCGCGCGGATGCGGCCAGATGCGAGCCCCGATGTCCCTGGCTCGACGACGAGCGCCACCGTTCCCGGCAGGATCTCGCGCAGGCCCTCCTGCGCGACCGAGAGGCCGAGGCTCGAGACCAAGGAGGCTCCCTCGGTACCGGCGGCCCGCGCGACCGTCTGACTCTCGGCCCTCCCGCCGATCTGGCTCGACCCGAGGACGACGAGCGCGAGCGTCTCGGACTCCGACAGGCCCGGAGCCGAGAGGCTCAACCGCGGCCGCCGTGTCGAGCCGCCGACGTGCAGCCGCACCTCCGCCTCCGGATGCCTGTACAGCGCGTCGACGTCTAGAAGCGCCACGACGCCCGCCTCCTCGCCCGTGAAGGTGAGCTCGCCACGTTCGAGATCGAAGCGCCGGCCGAAGGTCGTCAGGTATCCGCGACGCAGGTGAATCGCTCCTTCGAGGGACGCCGCACCGCCCGAGGGGATCCGCGCAACGACCGCGCCGTCGAGCGCGATCGACAGGTCGTTTCGCTTGACCCACACGTTGTAGCGCATGCGGAGTCGAATCGTGATCACGAACGGTCGCTCCGCGGCGCGCACGAGGCGGCGCTCCTCGACCGGGCGGCCGCCTCGCCAGATCTCGACGTCGGGGTGCGGATCGAGCGACTGCACCTCGCGGGCTGGCCGGTTCGGCAGCGTCACGGCGAGGCGGCGCGGAACGATGGTCATCTCGAGCCCCTCGGGTCCCGCGCTTCCTGTGACCTCGGCGCGTCCACTGAGCGTAGCGACAGTGAGCCCGCTTTGCACCGCCGGAAAGCTCCTGGCTCGCACGCGGAGCTCCCACCGCGTGGGCTGTAGGCCCGACATGGCGGCCTCTCCTTCGACCTCGACGCGCCCGCCGCGGTCGCGCGCCTCGAGCTCGTCGATGATCAGGCGCCCGGGCGCGAGGCGCACCTTCAGGGCGATGTCCTCGAAACGCTGGCCGAGCGTGGCGAGCTGGAACGCCCCCGACTTCCACCGCAGATCGCCGACGACCTCGGGGCGCTTCATCGATCCGTGAGCTCCCAGCTTGCCCTCGAGGCGTCCGGCGAGGACGTCGATCTCGCTCGACAGGAACCCGAGCCCATCGAGGGCGAACCCGTGGAGGGCGACCTCGGCCGCGACCTCGGCGTCCTCGATCGGGCGAAGGGCCCACCGCGCCGCGTCCCAGCGCACGGGAAGGCTCGCGCGGCCGACCAGCGAGCCCGGGTCGCGTTGCCGCAGCTCCGCGTTCACCTCGAGCGATCGGCCGTCGAACGTCGCCCCGATGGACGCGGTCTCGTAGCAGAGGTCGCCCAGAGCCATCCAGGTAGCTCGGGCCTCGACCGACCCGGTCGGTGCGTCGACCGTGCCCTTCAGGACCGCGCTCGCCACGAGCTGCCCGGACACCGGGCTGTTCTCCAGCGGTTCGAAGATCGACATGTCGAGCCCGGGGACGGACACGCGGACCTCGAACGGCCCGAGCCCGCGCCAGCGAGGGCGCGTCCGCGGGCCGAGGTCGAGCCGGGCCGCGGCCGCGAGCTCGAACAGGGGCCTGTCGCCGGCGGCGAAGCGCGCGGCCATGATGCGGGCCTCCCGCCTCGACAGCTCGAGGTCGACCTCGCCCTCGGCGGGCAGGCGAAGGTGGAGCGCGGGATGCTGCAGCCCCCAGAATTCGACGTGGGCGCGCAGGATCGGATCGCCGACCGCGCCCTCGACCGTGCCCTGGCCCGACACGTCCACCCGAAGCGACTCGTCGACCTCGGCCGCATCGGGCAAGAGGCTCTGATCGAACGGCCCGAGCTCCAGGCCCAGCGCGACCGGCGCGGCCAGAGCTTCGCCTCCCGTCGGCACGATCTTGTCGGGCGCCGCCTCGAGGACGATCCCGAGCGTTCCCTTTGCCGCGAGCACCCTCCTGCGGTTGCGCCACAGCGCGGTGTCGAGCCGGATCCCCTCGGGGTCATAGGCCGCGCCGAGCTCGATTCCGAGCCCGCCGACTCGGCCGGCACGACCGCTCACGACGGATGCGACGAGCGAGCCCCCGGGGGCGCTCCACGTGCCGGTGAGACGGAAGGCAGCCGACAAGAGCCCTTCGATCGGAGGAGGTTCCTCGAAGAGAGCCCCGAGCACTTGCTCGATGGGAAGCAGGTAGATCTCGACCCGCAGATCCCGCTTTCCCCTGGGCTCCAGCACCGGGCGGCCCTCGCGCGTCAGCCGGAGCGGCAGCTCGCCGGCGGCGTGGACCGTCAGCCTGCGCGCGCGGTCGATCCGCAGGTCCGCCCTCAGCCTGCCTGGCACCCAGCTCGCCCTGACCACGGCGGCCACGTCCGCGAGGCTCCTGTATTGTGCGCCCGTCAACCTCGCCTCCGCGGCCAGCTCGAGGACGTCGAGGGGGCCCCGCAGGGTGGCGTGAACGTCGGCGCGGCCCGCGATCGGGAGGCTCTTACCCGTCGACAGGAGCGCGATCTCCCCGAGGTCGATCGACCTGGCGTCCAGCGAGATGGCCCATGGGCCCGAGGCTTCGATCGAGGCGGTCGCCTCGATGCGCGCGCCATCCGCTCGCTCGAGCACGAGCTCCTCCATCGCGAGCCGCTGGGGACCGAGGTGGACCGACGAGATCGCGCCGTGGAACGTACGACCGCTGAAACCCGCCTCGAGCGATCGGACCGTCGCGTCCACGCGGCCTTCGGCGATGTTGGGCCGGACGAGCGCGTCGAAAGACAGCCCGCGGTCGGCCCCCCGAGTCGAGACCATGGTTCGGACCAGCGCGCCGTCGCCGAGCGCCCTCACCCGGGCTTCGCCGAGCTGGAGCCCTCCGAGGCGAGTGTCCGATGCCCGGGCCGTGACGTCCACCCAGAGGCCGGCGGGGTCGCCGAGGGGGAGTCGCACGTCGAAGATCGCGTCGGCCGCGCTGGACGCCAGCGGGCCGGCGCCGAGGTTCATCGCGCTGGCGGCGCCGCGGAAGCGAAGCGGCCCATCGACGAACCCCGTCACGTGCGCCGCGACGCTGCCCGAGCCTCGCAGATCAGCGAGGCCCGGGAACGCGCCGATCCTGGCCAGGGCGAGGTTCGCGCGCGCGTCGAGCGCGCCGTCCCATCCAAGCGTTCCACGGACGATTCCGGTGAGGCCCCGCGCGCGGGGCGCGAACCGGTGGACCTCGAAGCCACGGGGGCCGAGGCTCGCTCTGACCCGGCCGCCGGGCACCCGCGTGCCGCCCAGCGTGCCCGGAGCGGCGACGCCGTCGAAGCGCATGGCGAAGGACTCCGGGTCGAGACCGTGGCCCGCCATGCGGCCGGCGTAGCCGAGATGCGCCTGCAGCGTGACCGCCGGGAAGAAGAGCGACGGATCGAAGCCCGCGAGCGCGACGTCGAGGTCGTAGACGAAGCCGCGCGGGACGAGGGTCCCGTTCGCCGCGAGAGTCGCGCCCGATCCCACCAGGTCGATCGTCACGTTCAGCTTCGAGGTCGTCCCTCGCGCGACCACCCACGCGCCGAGCGCGCCGACCAGCGGGTAGTCGGGCAGGATCGCGCGAATCGTGTACGCCGGTGTTTCGGGCAGCCAGAACTTGGCCGCGATTCGTTCCCCCTGCCGCTCTGCGCGGGCCCTCAGGAGGCCGCCATCCCAGCGCGCGCGGGCTCCGATCTCGAACTGGTCGGGTATTCGAGCTGTGCCGGAGGCGACGAGCACCGTCCCGGCTGCCGCGGGAACGGGCGCGAGGACCCGCATGCGTGCCCAGGGAACCTGGATTCGCACGCGCTCGGCGGCAGTGAGGCGCAGGCGAGAGTCGAGCTCGCGAACGTCGATCGCAACTCCCGCGACCCTGCCGGCGACTGCGCCGCCGCGGATCGAGACGTCCTCGAGCTCGACCGACAGGGGCGGCGCGCGGGGCCCGCGCCCCGTGGTTGGAGCTCCGCCGGGCGAGGCGGACAGCGCGCGGACGAGCGTGAGGACGCCTTGCCGATCTTCGACGAGCGTCACGCGAGGCGAGCGGAGCTCGAGCCTGGTCACTCGGACTCTGCCTTCGAGGAGCGCGAGCAGGTCGATGCGGGCCGCGGCGCGAGCGACCTCGACGACGGGGTTGGCCCGCGTGTCGAAGAGACGTGCGTCGCGAATGACGATCGCGCCCGGCGCCAGCATCTCGAGCCGTCCGATCTCGACCCTTCCGGCGATCTGCGCGTTGACCAGCCGCAGGCCGAGCTCGCGTGCGACACGACGACCCGCGGGAAGACCGAGGTGGAAGATCGCCAAGGGCGCGAGGAGCGCGAGGCCGACGGCGACGACGAGCGCGACGAGCGCGAGGCGCGCCGCCAACTCGAGCGCGAATTTTCGTCCGCGGTGGAGCGGATCTCCTGCGTGCCCGCGAGGCATGGACCTGGTCCGATGCATGGCACGCGCCCACACCCACCTTCCTTCGTGCCCGCGAGTGAGCATGGTTCGGGCATGGGCGTTTCCGGTTGCCGGTGGACGTTTCTCGTGACGGCGCTCGCCACCGGATGCGGAGGCGGCGCCGCGTCACGACCACCCGAGGCACCCCAGCGGGCCGCCCCATGCGGACCGGCGAAGGAGGCGGATGCGGGCGCAAGTGTCCAGGTGACGATGGAGCTCACACCGGATCGAGCCTGCGGCGGAAGAGGGAATCTGGCGTGCGACGCGGCCGAGTTCTGCGACCACGCCTCCGACCAGCCATGCACGCGACCCGGAGCCTCCGGCGTCTGCCGCCCTCGACCCAGCGTCTGCGGCGACTTCTGGGAGCCGGTCTGCGGCTGCGATGGCCGACCCTACCGGAACGCCTGCGCCGCGAACCTCGCCGGAACCGAGATCGCCGCCGAAGGCCAGTGCCTCTCGGCCGGGGCCACGCACCCGGATCCGCCCGGTCCGCCCGGGGACACGCACCCTCCGCCCGGTCCGCCCGGGGACACGCACCTTCCGCCCGGTCCGCCCGGGGACACGCACCCGGATCGCAACCTGGCGACATCGCTGCCTTTTCAGGGGTAACCGCGCGATCTCCGGACGCCCTGATGACTCAATCGCAGAGCCCGCTCGCCCAGCCGGGATCCCACGGCAGCTCCAGCCGCTCGTCGTCGATGCGATAGCCGATCTCCTCGACGCAAGGCCTGTCCCCGGGGGCACGCCAGAGGAGCGAGTCATCGTCGGGACGCCACTCGAGCGCGAGATCGACGTCGGGAAAGTCGACGGCAAGGAGGTCCGGCGAGATGGCCGGCGCCCAGGTCCCCAGGACCACGGTGTCGAAGCCGCCAAGCTCCCGAGGCGGCGAGCGGAGCACGGCGACCGCATCGGGGCAAAGACCGAGCGCGGCGGTGTGGTCCATCGCGCAGGCCTCGCTCGGGAAGACCCACACGCCCAGAAGAGGGCATCGGGCGGCTGCCATCTCCTCCTCGCACTCGCCGGCCCCGCCGTCGACCTCGAGCTGGGTGGCCGCACCGCAGCCAAGGCAGATCGCGATCGAGGCCGGTGCTGCAATGCCCGCGAAGATCATCTTCCCGACCCTTGCGAGAAGCACCTCACCTGAGCGACACGGGACGCCGCCGGTCTGGCGCCGACCTCCTTCCTGCCGCTTCCCACCGCGGGCGCGCAGGCGCAGGCCGAGCCGCGCGGTCCGGCGACGGTCTGGACGCTTCATCTCGCCGACGGGCAGTAACGCGCGACGCCCGGTCCGTCAAGAACGAGCGCCTTGCGAGGAGTGATGGTTCTGGCTATGCTCTGGCTAGAATGAGGTACGAGATCCTCCTCGCGCCCGAGGCCGTCGAGGATCTTCGGGCGCTGAGGGCATACGTCCGAGGTCTCGTCCTGGACGCGATCGAGACGCACCTTCGACACGAACCAACGAAGGTGAGCCGGAGCCGCATCAAACGGCTCAGGGGACTATCCAAACCGCAGTATCGCCTGCGCATCGACGAAACCCGGGTCTTCTATGACGTCTCGCACGATGCCGTCGAAGTGCTAGCGATAGTCGAGAAGTCGGAGGCTGAGTCATGGCTCGAGCGATTCGGAAGGCCAGAATGAAGGAAGTCCCGCTCTCCGAGGTCAAGGACGACCTGTCGCGCTATCTGCGAGAGGCGGAGGACGGGCCCGTCATCATCACGCGCCACGGCAAACCGGCTGGGGTTCTCATCGGCTTCGAGTCGGAAGACGACTGGTTCGACTACAGGCTGGAGAACGACCCCCGCTTCGTCGAGCGCGTCGAGAGAGCCCGGGCGAGCCTGCGCGCGGGTCGCGGAGTGCGCCTCGAGAGCCTGAAGAAGTAGGGCAGAGCACCGACCGGTCAGGTCGCGACCTCGTCGAGGCGGCGGCGGGACTTGCCGTCGGACCCTTCGGTGGCGGCGGCCTTCGAGCGGCCGGGGCGGGCCTGGGAGGGGATGCGGTCGATGAAGGTCGACAGGAGGTGGCGGAGGTCGGGCTGGCCAATCTCCTGCAGGTCGTAGCGGACGCGGACGGCCGGCTTCCTGATCTTGACGATGCGCGTCAGATCGATGGGCGTGCCGATGACCACGACGTCGCAGGGCACCTTGTTGATCGTCGCCTGCAGGTCCTTGACCTGGCGGTCGCCATAACCCATGGCGGGCAGCAGGGCGCCGATCTCGGGGTACTTGCGGAAGGTGTCGGAAATGGTCCCGACGGTCCAGGGACGCGGGTCGATGATCTCGGTGGCACCCCACTTCTGGGCTGCGACCGTGCCGGCGCCGAACCGCATCTCGCCGTGCGTGAGCGTCGGGCCGTCCTCGACCACGAGGGCCTTCTTGCCCGTGATTCGCTCGGGGTGGTCTACCGAGAGCGGTGACGCCGCGTCGACGAGGGTCGCACGGGCGTTGACGGACCGGACGTTCGCGCGCAGCCGGTCGACCGCGGTCGGATCGGCGCTGTCGATCTTGTTGATGATCACGATGTCGGCCAGCCGCAGGTTGGCCTCGGCCGGGTAGTAGGTGAGCTCGTTGCCGACGCGCAGCGGATCCGCGACCACGATGTGCAGATCGGGCAGATAGAACGGCAGATCGTTGTTGCCGCCGTCCCACAGGATCACGTCCGCTTCGGCCTCCGCCTGCCGCAGGATGTCCCCGTAGTCGACGCCCGCGTAGATCACGGTGCCGCTGACGATGTGCGGCTCGTACTCCTCCATCTCCTCGATCGTGCAGGAGTGGCGCTCGAGGTCCTCGAGGCTGCCGAAGCGCTGGACGCGCTGCCTCGCGAGGTCCCCGTACGGCATCGGGTGCCTGACCGCCGCGACCCGCAGGCCGGCTTCCCGAAGGATCTGCGCCACGCGGCGCGTGGTCTGGCTCTTTCCCGATCCCGTCCTCACGGCGCCGACGGAGATGACGGGCTTCGTGCTGCGAAGCATCGTCGGGCGCGCGCCGAGGAGCCTGAAGTGCGCGCCGGCGGCGTTGACGACGGATCCTCTCTGCATCACGTACTGGTTCGGGACGTCGCTGTACGCGAAGACGACGTCGGTCACGCCGTGCTTCTCGATGAGCGAGGTGAGATCCTTCTCCGCGAAGATGGGGATCCCCTTCGGGTAGAGCTTTCCCGCGAGAGACGCCGGGTAGCGGCGTCCCTCGATGTTCGGGATCTGCGTCGCGGTGAACGCGACGACCTCGTACCGCTCGTCGTCGCGGAAGACCACGTTGAAGTCGTGGAAGTCGCGTCCGGCGGCTCCCATGATGATCGTCTTGATCCGGTCCATGCTCGTCCTCTCAATGCGCCTCGACCACCTTGCGGATCCGGTCGAACGCCCAGTCGATCTCGTCCCTCTCGATCACGAGCGGGGGCGCGAAGCGGATCACCCTCTCGTGCGTCTCCTTGCAGAGGATTCCCTCCTCCTCGAGCGCCTCGCAGTACGGTCGCGCGGGACCGCTCATCTCGAGGCCGATGAAGAGCCCCTTGCCGCGGATGTCGCGGATCTGCTCGCTCCGGAGCGTCCTCAGGCGCCCGAGGAAGTACTCGCCGAGCTCGGCGGACCTCTCCGGTAGCTTCTCGTCCCGAAGGACACGCAGCGCCGCTCGGGCGACGGCGCAGGCGAGGGGGTTGCCGCCGAACGTCGAGCCGTGGTCGCCCGGCGTGAACACGTCCATGACCTCGCGCGATCCGAGCACGGCCGAGACCGGGTAGAACCCCGCCGACAAGGCCTTGCCCACGATCAGCATGTCCGGCCGCGCGTCCTCGTGCATGTAGGCGAACAGCTTGCCCGTGCGGCCGAAGCCCGTCTGGATCTCGTCGAGCATGAACAGGACCCGCTCCTTGCGGCAGATCTGCTGGGCCGCGGCCAGGAAGCCGCGCGGCGGGATGATGATCCCGGCCTCGCCCTGGATCGGCTCGACGAGGAAGCCGCAGGTGTTCGGCCCGATCGCCTTCGCCAGGGCGTCGGCATCGCCGTACGGGATCACCCGGAAGCCCGGGGTCATCGGCCCGAAGCCCCGCCGGTACTGCGCCTCGGTCGAGAAGCTGACGATCGTGATGGTTCGGCCGTGGAAGTTGCCGGCCGAGACCACGAGCTCGGCCTGGTCCTCGGGGATCCCCTTCCTCTCGTAGCCCCACTTGCGCGCGGCCTTGATCGCCGTCTCGACTGCCTCGGCGCCCGTGTTCATCGGCAGCGCCACGTCCATGCCCGTCAGCTCGTGGAGCTCCTCGTACAGGAGCGGGAGCTGGTCGTTGCGGAACGCGCGCGAGGTGAGCGCGACCTTGCCAGCCTGGGCCACCAGCGCCTCGAGGACCCTGGGATGGCAGTGCCCCTGGTTGACCGCCGAGTACGCGGCGAGACAGTCGAGGTACCGCTTGCCGTCGAGGTCCCAGACCCAGACCCCACGGGCGCGCTCGATGACGACGTCCAGCGGGTGGTAGTTGTGGGCGCCGTACCGGTCCTCGAGATCGATCAGATCCTTCGTGCTCATTCTCGTCCCTCGATCCACCCCCGTGCCGAGGCCGCGGGCGCCTCGCCTGAGTCCTTGCTCGAAGAGCCCCCGTGTGTCCTCGCTCATGTCGCCTCCTCGATCAGTCGTCGCCCCAGACCATCGTCAAGAGGGCCATCCGGACGTACAGGCCGTTCTCTGCCTGCCGGAAGTACAGGGCCCGCGGGTCGCCGTCCACCGTCCTGTCGAGCTCGACGGTCCGGGGCAACGGGTGCAGGATCATCGCGTCCGGTTTCATCGCCCGCAGGACCGACGAGTCGATCGTGAAGCCCCCGAGGCTGCGGCGGTCCGCGACGCGTTCGGGTCGAATCCGGGTCTGGTAGACGACGTCCACTTCTCCGACGACCCTGTCGACGTTCGACTCGAGCGCGTACCACACGTCGTGCTCGTCGAGGTGGTCCAGGATGTCCTGCTTCATCTGGACCTCGGGCGGGCTGACGAAGAAGATCTTCACGCGCTCGAACTTGCTCAGAAGATACGCGAGCGATCGGGCCGTCCGGCCGCCGTCGAGCTCGCCGATGATCGCGATCGTCAGGCCGTCCAGGCTCCGCCTTTCGCGGTAGATCGTGTACAGGTCGAGGAGCGCCTGGCTCGGGTGCTGGCCGCCTTGACCGTCGCCCGCGTTGATCACCGGGACCCTCGAGACCTGGGCCGCGCGCTCCGCGCCGCCGGTCTCGTTGTGCCGGATGACGATCACGTCGGTGATCCCGGCGAGGATCCGGATCGTGTCCTCGAGCTGCTCGCCCTCCACCTCGGACGAGAACATCCGGGCCTGCTCGGTGGACATGACCTTGCCGCCGAGCCGGTACATCGCGGCCTCGAACGAGAATCGGGTCCGGGTCGATGGCGAGTAGAACAGCGTCGCCATCACCTTGTGGTGATAGTCCTCTGTTCCTCCGCGCGCGACGATCCGCTCCATCCTCCGGGTGCGCTGGAAGAGCTCCATGAGGAGCGGGACCGTGAACTGCTGCGATTCGACGACGTGCTGGAGTCTCATTTTCCCTGCTCTGCGACCACGTGCGTGCCCGCCGTGCCCCTGACCGCGTCCAGGAGCTGTTCGTAGCACGTGATGATGACCTCGCGTCCACCCCCGCGAAGGAAGCGGATCGCCGACTCTACCTTCGGACCCATGTTTCCCGGCGGAAACTGCCGGTCCCTGTGGTGTTGCTCGAGCTCATCGCAGGTCACCCGATCGAGCCGGCGCTGGGTGGGCTTCTTGTAGTCGAGATAGACCGCGTCGGCGTCCGTGGAGATGACGAACAGATCGACGCCCAGCCGCAGCGCGAGGAGCGCCGCGACACGGTCCTTGTCGATCACCGCCTCGATCCCGCGGAGCCGTTCGCCCTCGCGGACCACCGGGATCCCGCCTCCGCCCGCCGCGATGAGGAGCACGCCCTGCGCGAGGAGCTTGCGGATGACGTCCTCCTCGACGACGGCGATCGGCTCCGGAGAAGGGACGACGCGACGATAGCCGCGGGCCGCGTCCTCGACGATCTGCCAGCCGAGCAGCCGCGCCTTCTCCTCCGCGTCCTCGCGCGAGTAGAACGGTCCGACCGGCTTGGTCGGGTTCTTCATCGCCGGGTCGTCGGGCGAGACCACGACCTGGGTGAGGATCGTCGCGACGTGCATCTGCTTGCCGGCCGCCCCGAGCTCGTTGCACAGCGACTGCTGCAAGAGGTACCCGATCTCTCCCTGAGTCGCCGCGTCGCAGACGTCGAGCGGTTGCCCGTAGACCTGGTCGCTCGCCCGCTCGGAGCGCAGGAGCGCCGCTCCCACCTGGGGACCGTTGCCGTGCGTGAGGACGATCCGCCACTCGTCGTCGAGGAGCCCGACCACGGCGGCTGCCGTGCGTCGCGCGTTGGCGAGCTGCTCGGAGATCACGCCCTTCTCTCCGGCCCGGATGAGGGAGTTGCCCCCGACGGCGATGAGCGCTGACCTGGCCATGGCGTCTCACTTCATCAGGAGGACCATGATCGCCTTCTGCGAGTGAAGGCGGTTCTCGGCCTCCTGGTACACGACCGATCGAGGCGAGTCGATCACCGCATCGGTCACCTCCTCGCCGCGATGGGCGGGCAGGCAGTGCATGAAGATGGCGTCCGGCTTCGCCCTCGCGAACAGCGTCTCGTTGACCTGGTAGGGAAGGAAGACGGCCTTGCGCTGGGCGGCCTCGGACTCCTGGCCCATGCTCGCCCAGACATCGGTGTAGACGACGTCGGCCCCCTGCACCGCCTCGACTGGATCGCTGGTCACGACCAGCTCGAACCCGGGGACGGCGCGCTCTCGTGCCCACGAGGCAACCTGGGCGCGAAGGACGTACCCGGGGGGCGACGCAACCGCGATCCGCATCCCGACCAGCGCCGCCGCGAGGACGAGGGAGCTCGCGACGTTGTTTCCGTCCCCCACGAACGCGAGCTTCAGGCCCTCGAGCTTTCCCTTGACCTCGAGGATGGTCTGGAAGTCGCCGATGGCCTGGCAGGGATGGCTGAGGTCGGTGAGGCCGTTGATCACGGGGATCTTCGCGTGGGCCGCGAGCTTCTCGACGATGTCGTGCCCGAAGGTCCGGACCATGATCCCCTGGACCATCCGCTCCAGGTTCTTCGCCACGTCCGGGAGCGACTCGCGCTTGCCGAGGTTGATCTCGGCGGGGCCCAGGAGGACCGAGAAGCCTCCGAGCTGGTGGATCCCCACGTCGAACGTGACACGGGTCCTCAGCGACGGCTTCTCGAAGAGCATCGCGAGCGCCTTGCCCTCGAGCGCCTTCGAGAACTTGCCCGGCTCGGCCTTGATCTCGGCGGCGAGGGACAGGATTCGCCTGATTTCCTCGGGCGAACAGTCCCGAATGGACAGGAAGTCCTTCTTCATCAGCATGGTGCTAGCCGGGGGGCCAGCGGTTGGTCAAGTGCAGATTCTGGGCCTGTTCCGCCCCCGGACTTTGGATCCCGGATCGCCCGCCGATGGACAGTCGGCGCCGGATTCCTCCGTTTTCTCGCTGGAGTCCGCCCTCACCGGCCGGTGGCTGGCTGCGCTTCGCCGCCAACGAGGAGCCGGTTGACGAGACGGACCAGCCGGGCCAGGAGGCTGCACGAGGACGAAGCGACCAGCTCGTGCAGGTCGGCCTCGACGAACGGCCGATCCGGGTCGAAGGCGGAACCGTCCGGGTCGATGAGCGAGAGAAGGCCAGCGTCGGCGGGCGGCGGGCGATACCGGCGAAGCCGCGCGGAGGGGTCCGCGGTCATCCCGTCCAGGAAGCGAACCAGCCCGTCGGGTCGCGCGAGCGCCCGGATCGCCCGCTCGCCACCGAGCCCGCAGTGCTCCGCGAGCAGGCTGACCCGCGTCCGGCGGATCGCGCGCTCGAGCGGACTGCCCTCGGTCGCCTCCCAGGACACGTTGAGCTCCGTGTCGAGCCCCATGCTCCGATTGGTGGCGTTCGCCGACGCGACGCAGAGGAACCGATCGTCCACGCAGAGCACCTTCGAGTGGATGAACGTTCCGCCGTCGGGCAGCGCGTTACCCGGCGGTGCCGTGGCGTAGACGCCGAGCCGCGTTCCGGTCCGCCCGGCGCGGTCGACGAGGTCGGTGATGACGCGCGCCTGAGCGCGGCCGACAGCCAGGGCCTCGGGACGGGCCCAGGCCCGCGACGGCAGGACCAGCACGATCTCCGGCCTCGGTCGACCGTCGTCTTGCATGCGCAAGAGGAGCGCCTCGTGGACGGCCCGGGCCGTGAAGTACTGGGTCTCGAGGTAGATCAGCCGCTGGGCGGCGCCGATCGCATCCACGAAGAGGTCTCTGGTCTCGTGGATTGCCTCGTGAAGCGGCACGATGTCTGCCCCTCGCGTGCGGCTGAGGGCGGCCTTCCGGGTGGGCAGCGATATGGTCGGCCTGATGGCCGCGGCGGGCGGGCGGGCGACCGAAGGCAGTCTCAGCTCGCCTCCGCCCGACGACCTCCACCGCTCGCGGAACAGCTCGGTGAGACGTTGCACCGCGGGCCCGCGAAGATAGGCCTGGACCTCGTGATAGGGGCCGTATGCGATCCCGCCGGCGTCGGTGCGGTCGGGGTTTCGGGGCAGGTGCCGGCGGTCGTCCCAGCGGTGCGCGCAGATGTCGGTGCCTCCCAGAAAACCGATCTCCCCGTCCACCACCACGAACTTCTGGTGGTGGCTCGCGCCGACCGGATGGCACGAGTCGGTCCGGTAGACGATCCGCTCGTGCGCGCCGAGGTCGAAGAAGAGCTTCTCGAACCACTCGCGCTCGAACGCGTAGACGGCGTGGAAGTCCCAGGCCAGGATGCGGACCTCGAGATCGGGGTTTTTCTCGCACAGATGGCTCAGGAAAGCCCGGAAGCCGACGGGGCCGTCGACCTCGACGAGGTCGTCGCCCCGCACGAGGGCGACGTCCCTGTCGAACTGCCATCCGGCGATCAGGATGTAGGCTCGCGCCGCCCGTGCGGCCGCGTAGAAGGCGCGGTAGTAGTCCAGCCCGTCGATGAGAACGCCGGCCTCGTCGACATCGTCGACCACCCACGCGTTGCGCCCCGCCTGCAGGATGGGCCTCACGTCTCGCCCCCGTCCATGAGGATGTCGACCACGAAGGGCAGGTGATCCGAGGCCAGCCGGCTGATGCGATTCGATGGAACGTGGACGGCCAGGGCGCGCAGATCGCGGCTGTGGAAGACGTGGTCGAGGCGCAGGAGCGGCCACAGCGACGGGAACGTCCTGACGGACTGCGCGCCGTCACGCGCCGCCGAGGCGGCGGCGTCGACGAGGCCGGCCTCGAGCCTGCGGAACGCGGCCGAGCCCGGGAGGCTGTTCAGATCACCGCACACGACGCGGGGACCCCGGCAGGCGGCGTGGCCGAGCCAGTCGCTTCCCAGGAGCGCGGCGGCCTGGGCCCTGCGCTCACTCGGGAGGAGGCCCAGGTGCGTCGCGATCACGTTGAGGTCGGCGCCTGCCCAGGAGACGGCCGCCCAGAGCGCACCGCGGCCCTCGCGCCGCCAGGGCATCCGAACCCTCGGGAGCGGGCCCTCGCGCATGATTCTGATCGGCAGGCGGCTCAGGATGGCGTTCCCGTAGTGGCCGTCCTCCACGACGTACGCCGGCGAGAAGTGGAAGGCCATGTCGAGCCTGGCCGCAATCAGCTCGGGCTGGTTGATCCGCCCGGTCCGGTCGCGGTTCACGTCGAGCTCTTGCAGCGCGACCACATCCGGGGCGGGCCCGGCGATCACCTCCGCGATACGATCGGGGTCATGACGTCCGTCACCTCCGACGCAGCGGTGGACGTTGTACGTCATCAGCCGGAGGCGGGCGGGCGGCGCTGTCACTGACGGATCTATTATCCGGCCGCGGGTCAGGCGCCAGGGCACGGCCGCAGCAGTCGGGCATTTGGGCCCCGCCCGCGCTTTCTACCTACCGCGGCTCGCCCGGCGTCCCGGACACCCTGCGGCGCCGCATGAGGAGCGCGACCAGTGCGAGCGTCGCGGCTGGGCTGCCGCGAGCGCCCCCGGCGCGGCAGCCGCAGCCGGTCGCGCCGGAGTAGGGGAGGTCGCCGCCGTCTCCGTCGCCGTATCCGGGGCTGCCGTCACGGCCGTCGGCGTCGTCGCCGTCGCCACCCGGCGGCCCGCCGTCCTCGCAGGGCAGGTCGAGTCCGCACGGGGCCGGGCTGCGTGGAGCCGCACGCCCCGTGAAGATCTTCCGGTACTGCGCGCTCCAGTGC
>JACPQR010000200.1 GCA_016190375.1 Deltaproteobacteria bacterium | reverse complement strand
GCTCATGATCGTGCCCTTCGAGACCTGCATCGCCTTCGCCATCTCCTTGTAGCTCATCCCCTCGAGCTCCCGCATGACGATGACGGCCCGGTGATAGGGCGGCAGCTCGTCCAGGGCCTTCTGCATCTGCTCCAGTAGCTCCTTTCGGCCGAGCGACTTCGCCGGATTTCCGCCGAGGATCGACGGCAACAGACTCCCGTCTCCGTCGGTGTTCGTCTCGTCCCGCCGGACCCGATCGTCGTAGTCGAGGGTCGCACCCTTGCCCCCCTTCCGGAGGTGGTCGATCGCGAGGTTGACGACGATCCGGTAAAGCCAGGTGTAGAAGCTCGACGAGCCCTGGAAGTTGCCGAGGTAGCGGTGGACCTTGATGAAGGCTTCCTGCGAGATATCGAGGGCGTCCTCGGGGTTTCGGACCATCCCGATGGCGACCGCATAGACCTTGCGCTGATAGCGCTCGACGAGCTGCTCGAAAGCCCGCTGGTCCCCTTGCTGGGCCTTGCATACGAGCTCGTAGTCCTCGGGTGAGGCGGGGGCATGCGACCCGTGTGACGCGGGCTTCCCCTCGATATTCAAGGCGTCGTCGGAGCTCGGCTCCCGGGCCTCTGGGGCCGGTCCAGACCTCGCGGGCGGCGAGTCGGCCGGCCTGGGAACCTCGGAAACCTCGGAGCTCGCTGCTTTCAAGCTGGTCGGGTCTGCCGTCCCCTCTCGCGCCCCGCGGACTATACCACGCACCCGGTCCGTCTCGACGGGCGGCGGCTCGCCACGCGTTGCGACGCCACGCGTTGCGACGAGGGCTGCACACGGGTACAGTGCGCCGGTGGATCTGCTCGACCAGCTGAATCCCCCGCAGCGAGCCGCTGTCGAGCACGGTGACGGGCCCCTGTTGGTCTTCGCGGGCGCAGGCAGCGGGAAGACGCGCGTCATCACCCACCGCATCGCGCACAAGGTCGCGGCGTGCGGCGTTCCGGCCTGGAACATCCTGGCGGTCACGTTCACCAACAAGGCCGCCAAGGAGATGCGGCAGCGAGTCGAGCGCCTTCTCGGCACGGCCGGAGCGCGCGACGCGTGGATAGGGACGTTTCATTCCACCTGCGCGAGGCTGCTCCGGGCGAACGCGGCTGACGCCGGGCTCGACCCTCGTTTCGTCATCTTCGACGACGCTGACCAGCAGGCCATGGTGAAGCGCGTCGCAAAAGACTTCGGCCTCGACGAGCGGCGCTTCCCTCCCAGGATGCTCCAGTCGCGCATCAACCAGGCCAAGCAGGAGTGCCGAGGCCCCGAGCAGCTGGAGCGAAATTCGCCCGTCGACGGGGCCATCTTCGACGTGTACCGGACGTACGAGGACCGGATGGCCGCCGCCAAGGCGGTGGACTTCGGCGACCTGTTGTACCGGACGGTCCTGCTCCTCCAGAACAGCGCCGAAGTCCTCGCGGCTTACCGGCGGCGGTTTCGCCACATCCTGATCGACGAGTTCCAGGACACAAACCGCGTACAGTACGTCCTGGTCAAGCTCCTCGCGGGCGAGGCGCCCAACGTGTGCGCCGTGGGCGACGACGACCAGTCGATCTATCGGTGGCGCGGTGCCGACATCCGCAACATCCGCGATTTCCAGCGCGACTTCCCCGGCACGGTCGTGGTCAAGCTGGAGCAGAACTACCGGTCGACGGGGCGAATCCTCGACGCGGCCCACGGGGTGATCTCGAAAGCGATCGAGAGGGAGCCCAAGAAGCTCTTCACCGAGAACGCCGGAGGTTCGCCCGTCGAGATCGAGACGCTGGCCGACGAGAGAACCGAGGCGCTCAGGGTCGTTTCCTGGACGAGGGCGCTGCGATCCAAGGGCTTCGAGCTGGGCGACATCGCCGTCTTCTACCGTGTACATGCTCAGTCGCGAGTGATCGAAGAGGCGCTGCGGGCGGCAAACGTCCCATATGCGGTCTACGGCGGGATGCGCTTCTACGAGCGCGCCGAGATCAAGGACGCGATCGCGTACCTCAGGATCGTGCAGAACCCGCACGACGACGTCGACCTCGGACGGATCATCAACGTTCCACCTCGTGGCATAGGCAAGTCGACGGTGGACGTGCTGTTCGAGCAGGCGACCAATCGTGGAACCAGCCTCCATGACGCGATGTGCGCGGCGTGCGGCGATGGTTCCATGCCCGCCGCGACGCGAAAGCGGCTGGGCTCCTTCCGCGACCTCGTCCATGGCTGGCGCGCACGGGAGGCCGATCTGTCTCCCGCCGCGCTCTTGCGCCTGATCCTGGATGAAAGCGGCTACGAGAAGGCCCTCGCCGGCGAGGACACACCCGAGTCCGATGCGAGGAGCCAGAACGTGGCCGAGCTCGTGGGCTCGCTCGAGGACTACGAGAAGACCGCCGAGGAGCCCACGCTGGCTGGCTTCCTGGAGTCGATCACGCTGCAGTCCGTGCAGGACGAGATCGAGGAGGGTGACCGCCTCACGTTGATGACGGTCCACACGGCGAAGGGTCTCGAGTTCCGCGCCGTGATGGTAGTGGGGATGGAGGAGGACCTCTTCCCGTTCCGAAGCTCGCAGGCGGGACGCGACCCCCACGAGATGGACGAGGAGCGACGCCTTTGTTACGTGGCGATCACCCGCGCGCGCGAGCGGCTCCTCCTCACGAACGTCGGAATGCGACGCCTCTTCGGGTTCGAGCGCGAGGCGTTCCCGTCGCGGTTCCTCGAGGACATCCCCGAGGACTCGAGGACCGTCTACTCCCCGCCGGGGCGACCACGGAGCATCGGGCCGCTCGGGCGCCGCTCCGCCGAGCCGGCCGGTCGCACGATCGATCGAAGCTACTCGCAGCTCCCCGCGACAGGTGAAGACGACCACCTCGGCTTCCGCGTGGGTCAGTCCGTCCGACACGCCAGGTTCGGAGTAGGCCTCGTCCTCCGCGTCGAGCCCGGTGCGGATCCCAAGGTGTCGGTCGACTTCCCCGGACACGGGACGAAGACCATCGTGGCCCGCTTCGTCCAACCCGCGTGATTCCGACCGACGTCGGGGAAATCGCACAGGAGGACGCGAAGGAGGGAGGCGGCGGGGATCAAGTGGATCCTTCCCGCCTTCCCGCCTTCCTGTTCAATCTCCGGATCGGCGCCGGCCTCGGCCAGACCGCCGGCGCGCGGGGGACGCGTCGTCAGTCCGCGGAGGCCTTCTTGTCGGGCTTGCTCGCCGAGCTCTCTTTCTTGTCGCTCTTGTCGCCCTTGTCGCCCTTGTCGCCCTTGGGCTCGGACTTCGACTCGGAGGGTTCCTTGCTCTCGGCGTTCTCCGACTTCTTCTTGCCCTGGCCCTTGCCGGCGTAGTCGGTCACGTACCAGCCGCTGCCCTTGAGGATGAAGTTGCCCTGACTGATGAGCCTGTGGGCCTTCTTCTTCTTGCACTTGGGACAGCGCTGAACGGGCGGTTCGGTGATCTTCTGGACCTCGTCGAACTCGTGCCCGCAGGCCTCGCAACGGTACTCGTAGGTCGGCATCTCGTGAGCGCGCGGCAGCCCGGGCAGTGCCTACCGCGCCTTCTCTTCCTTCTCCCCCCCGGCCGTCGCCTCCACTTCCTGCTCCTCGGGAACCTCGACGCGGACGCCGCCGCGCTCGAGCGCAGGCGTCTCCTTCTTCGGCGCCTCGAGCAGGCCCATCCTCTGCTTCAGCGCCTCGAGGGCCATGTCCGCGCCCGAGGTCGCCTCGAGGGCCTTGAACTTCTGCTGGATCGTGTCGCCGCTGACCTCGCCGGCGAGCTCGGCGCCCGCTTCGGCCTCGGCCTCGAGCTGCTCGATCTTCTGGGCCATCCGGTCGAACGTCTCGAAGGCGCTCGTGTCCGATAGACCCGACATCGTCTCGTGGATCGTCTTCTGCGCCTCCGCGCGCTTCTTGCGGGCGATGAGGACGTTCTTCTTGCGCTTCGCCTCCTCGATCTTGCCGTTCAGCATCCGGAGCGCGCTCTTGAGCTGGTCGACGGCCGTCTTCTGCTTGTCCCACTGGTCCTTGTACTGCGCGGACAGACCCTCGTGCTCCTGGCGGCGCATCAGCGCCTCCTTGGCGAGGGAGTCGTCACCCGCGCGCACGGCCATCATGGCCTTCTTCTCCCACTCCGCCGCCAGCGCGCTCTCGGCCTCGAACTGCTTGAACAGGCGTTTCTCGTCGGCGATCGCGACCGCGACCTGCTTCTTGGCCTCCACGAGCTGGTTGTTCATCTCGAGGATGACCTGCTGCAGCATCTTCTCGGGGTCTTCAGCCTTCGAGATGAGGTCGTTGATGTTCGACTTGATCAGCGAAGCGAGGCGGCCGAAGACACCCATGACGTTCCCCTCACGGCACCTGAGGTTGGAAGGTGCGCAGTCGCGGATAGTGGTTGCTCACGGCGATCGAGAAGTCGTCGAGGACTGCCTGAACCTCGCTGTAGTCCAGGTTCTCGAGCGGAAGGGTGTCCACCATGACGATCGCTTCGTCCTCGATCCCGTACGCTCCGTGAACCATCTCTTGCGCGTTCATCTCGAGCAGCAGCCGGTACAGCTCCTCGCGCCGCGCCGGCGGCACGTCCATGACTTTGGCACGAAAGACCACGATGGGCCCGGCAATCTTGATCGCGACGTCGCCGACGTGCCGGGCATCGTCGTGGATGACGAAGAGGCCGTCGCCCAGGTCGTCATAGGGCTGGCCCATGCGGATCAGAAACGATTCGACGTCCTCCGCGGTGCGCATCGGCTCTCCCTCCCGACCAAAGATGGCCCTCGTGTTCGTGGCGTGGCTGGCGCTGTCAGAACTTCTCGGGCCGGTCCGCGCCGTTCGGGGGCGCGCCCTTCTCCGGGCGATCGGGGCGCTCCTCACCAGGTGTCGCCAGCTTCCTCGTCCACAGGATCTCGTCGATGTACCCTTCGCCGTCCCTGAGATGGCCGACGAGCTTGCCGGTCTTGCGGAAGCCCGCGGCGAGGAACAGCGCCGTCAGGCCTTCATCATCCGCCCGGCTGGTAGCGAAGGCGGCCACGATTCCACGGTTCTGCAGCTCGTTCATCATCGTCCTGAGGCCGAGGATCGCCGCGGCCTGCTCCTCGGCCGTTCGAGGCGCGAACAGGAGCTCGAGGCGGGCATTGCCGAAGCAGTCCTGAAACTCGGTCGAGATCACGTTCTCCTGTGCTCCGCGGGTCGGGGCGACCGCGAGCCAGAGCCTCAAGCCGTGCCGTCCGAACGGATCGAAGGAGGTGAGCGTCCGCCGTCCGTTGACCCTCTGCGCCCGGGAGAGGGCCTCCTCCTGATGAAGCGCCCGCATGTGGCACTGCGCCGTGGCCACAGCCATCTCCTTCGCGAGCTTCTTGGCGACGGCGACGAGCTTGTCGTCGAGGGCCCGGTTCAGCGGAACCGTGGGGTCATTGAAGACCTTCCCCATCACGAAGGCGTCGCTCCGCTTGTAGTAGCCCGGGATCGTGCCCTCCTTGAGGAACCCCAGCCTCTGCCAGCCCGAGACCTCGTCCCGCTCGACCAGCGTGAAGGCCTTGTGGATGCCCTCGCGCTGCGCGATGCTGGCGATGAAGTCCTTCTTTATCGGGAAGTTACCCGTCCGGAAGTCGATGATCCGGACATGGTTGTGCCGTCGGCTGAGCAGCAAGCAGAGGAAGACTTGGTCGGTCCTGAGGATGATCTGCTCGATGGGTTCCCGCCGCTTAAGGTCGGTCTTTGTGGCCATGCGCTCCCCCGGTGCCGGGAAGGCTCCGTCTCGTCAAATAGTTCTGCTGGAAAGCGAATTGGGTCCTAGCACCCCGGCTCGGCCTTGTCAACTCCAGTCGTTTCCGAGGCTTAGGGGACGAGCACGATCAGGCCAGACGCATGCCCACAGCGCCAGCGACAGAGCGTACGCCCTGCATCAACGTCTTGAATTTGCTTGGCTTCAGCGACTGCGGGCCGTCTGATAGCGCACGGGCTGGGTCAGGATGTACCTCTACCATCAGGCCGTCCGCACCCACTGCGACCGAAGCCCGGGCAAGGGGGGTCACCGCTGCCCACCTGCCCGTTGCGTGGGATGGGTCAACGATGACCGGGAGATGGGTCAATTCCCGCAGAACCGGCAAGATCCCGAGATCCAGCGTGTTTCGGGTGACCGTTTCGAAGGTTCGAATGCCCCTCTCGCAGAGGATGATCTGGTAGTTGCCGCCGCTGGCCAGGTACTCGGCGGCCATGAGCCACTCCTCGACGGTGCTGGACAGGCCGCGCTTGAGAAGGACGGGCTTGGGCACCTGGCCGACTGCCTCGAGGAGCGAGAAGTTCTGCATGTTCCTCGCGCCGATCTGCAGGATGTCGGCGTAGGCGGCCACCATGGGCAGGGTCTCGACGTCCTTGACCTCCGTGACCACGGGCAGGCCCGTCTCCGCGCGCGCCTCTGCCAGGTATTCGAGCCCCTTGTCCCGCAGCCCCTGGAACGAATAGGGCGAGGTCCTCGGCTTGTAGGCGCCGCCACGGAGAATGCTGGCGCCCGCCTCCTTGACGGCACGAGCGACCTCCAGGAGCTGCTCGCGGCTCTCGACCGCGCAGGGGCCCGCCATCACCGCGAAGGTTCCGCCCCCGATGGTCACTCCTCCGACCTGGATCACCGTGTCTTCCTGCTTGACCTCGCGGGAGACGAGCTTGAAGGGCTTCGAGACCGGGATCGCGTCGGTCACGCCGTCGAGGTACCGGAAGTGGTCCGCGCTGATCGGACCCTTGTTCCCCGTTATCCCGATCGCGACCCTCTGCGCCCCGGGCATCGCGTGGCCCTTGAAACCCAGCTTCGATACCACCTCGAGGACTCCGTCTACCTGGGCGCCGGTCGCGTCCTTGCGCATCACTATCAGCATGGGCGAATCCTACTCCGGTCCGCGCACGAGCGGCAGCGTGTCGCTCGTGCGCGGGGCTTGTGGGTCCCGCGGCCGCTTTGCGGCCGCAACGCCCTGGCATGCAGGGCCTCGGGGCCGCCTCCGGGCGGCGCCGAGGCCTCCCAGGCCCGTTCTTCGTGGCGTGTTACCGAGGAGGAGCGGCGGGACGTGCGGGCGCAGCGGGGCGAGCGCCGCCCGTGGGGCCGGCGGCGGGACCTCCGGCGAGGGCTGCGTCGATCGCGGCCTTGAAGCTCTCGAAGGGCTGGGCGCCCTGGAGCAGCCGGCCGTTGACGAAGAAGGCCGGCGTGCCGTGGCGAGCTCCTGCCTCCTGCGAGGCTCGCTTGTCGGCCTCGATCGCGGCCGCGTGCGTGTGGTTGTCGAGCGCCGCGCGGAAGCGGGTCATGTTGAGCCCGATCTCCTCCGCGTACCGCTCGAGGTCGGGTCGCTCGAGCGCCCGCTGATTTTCGAACAGCTTGTCGTGGTACTGCCAGAACTTCCCCTGCGCATGCGCCTCCATCGACGCCTCGTGCGCGAGCTGCGCCTTGTCGTGGAAGGGCAGCGGGAAATGACGGAACGCGATGCGGACGCGGTCACCGTACTCTTCGACGATCCTTTCGAGGGTCGGACCGACCCTCCCGCAGTACGGTCACTGGAAGTCGCTGAATTCTTGTATGACCACGCGCGCGTTGCGACCTCCCTTGAACGGAGCACGCGGGTTGTCGGCGATCTGGTAGACGCGGTTCGCATCCGGGTCCTCGCCACGGGCCTCGCCGGGACCGCCTGGCCCACCCGGCAGGAGCACGGGCGCCGTCGCGCCGTTCTTCGTCAGGAACTCGTAGACCTGGTTCGGGCGGAGGTGGTTCTCCCGGATCGCGGTCTCGGCCTTCGTGATCTCCTCGTCGATGATGCGCTTGAAGCCCTCGAAGGGCTGCGCGCCACGGAGCTTCCGTCCGTTGACGAAGAACGCCGGCGTGCCGCGAGCGCCGAGCTGCTGCGCCTGCTGCTGCGACGCCTCGATCTTCGCCTTGTGCGTGTGCCCGTCGAGATCCGCGCGGAAGCGGGCCATGTTCAGGCCGATCTCCTGCGCGATGCGCTCGAAGGTCTCGCGACTCAGGCTCTGCTGGTTCTCGAACAGCTTGTCGTAGTACTCCCAGAACTTGCCCTGGGCGTGCGCGGCCATCGCCGCCTCTGCCGCGGGCATCGCGTTCTGATGGAACGGGAGCGGGTTCATCTTCATGACGACCCGGACCTTGGTGCCGTACGCTTCCTCGACCTGTCTGAGGGTCTCACGGACCCTCCCGCAGAACGGTCACTGGAAGTCCGTCCATTCGACGATCGTCACCAGCGCCGTCGGCGGCCCAATGGCGGGCTCATCGGCCGCCACGGTGACCTTGTAGACCGCGTTCGGATCCTCGCGCGGCCTCGGCGGACGCTTGGCGTCGGGCCCGGCCTTCTCGGGCCCGGCCGCCGCGCGGGTCTGACCGGTCTTGGTCAGCTCCGCGTACAGCCGCGCCTTCGTCACGCCGGTCGCGAGCAGGCGGTTCGCGCGCGTGATCTCCTCGTCGATGATGGTCTTGAAGCCCTCGAAGGGCTGCGCGCCGCGCATCGGCCGGCCGTTGATGAAGAACGACGGCGTCCCTCGCGCGCCGAGCTGCTGGGCGAGCGCCTGGTCGGCCTGGATCTGGCGCTGGAACTCGTGCGAGTCGAGCGAGCGCTTGAAGCGCTCCAAGTCGAGGCCGATCTCCCGCGCGTAGCGCTCCAGATCCTCGCGCGACAGCGCGCGCGCGTTCTCGAACATCTTGTCGTGCATCTGCCAGAACTTGCCCTGGGCGTTCGCGGCCAGTGAGGCCTCGGCGGCGATCATGGCGTTCTGGTGCATCGGCAGGGGGTTCTGCTTGAAGACGAACTTCACCTTGCCCCGGTACTCCTGGAGAATCCTTTCGACGGTCGGACCGACCCTCGAGCAGAACGGTCACTGGAAGTCGCTGAACTCGACGATCGTGACCAGCGCGTCGCGCTCGCCCTTGAACGGCGAGTTTCCGACCGGGACCTTGAAGAGGTCGGGCGTGCCTCCCTCGGCGCCGGCACCCTCGGCCGCACCTCGGTCGGCGATCTGACCTTCCTCTCCGCCTTCGCCGCCTTGCCCCTTCTTCGCCGTCATGTTGCCGACGAAGAATCCCGCCACCGCGGCGACGATGATCGCGATGACGGCAGTCTCCTTTCGCATGCCAGGCCTCCTCTGTCCGTTTAGGCGGGCCGATCTCTAACCCATCCCGTTCAGTTTGAACAGGTGCGAGAGCATTCGATTCCAGGGAAGATCCTCGGGGTGGTGCCACTCGGTTTTCGGCTCCGAGCGGAACCACGTCCGCTGGCGCTTGGCATAGCGACGGGTGGCCCGCGCGACCTCCTCGAGCGACCCTCCTTCGACGATCTGACGGTAGCCGACGGCTCTCAGGGTCCCGAGGCCCGCCCCGTACCGGCCGACCAGTCGGGCGACCTCGTCCACGAAGCCAGCCTCGAACATCCGACGAGCTCGGGCCTCGATCCGGTCCGCGAGGGCTGGGCTCGGCACGTCGAGGGCGATCAGCATGGCGTCGTACCGGGGCGTCGAGAAACCGTGGTCCCGCTGGAGGCTCGACAGCGCCCGGCCCGAGGCAGCCGCCTCCAGGGCGCGCTCCATGCGGACGAGGTCGTTCGGGGAGATCCGGGCCGCCGCCTGCGGATCGACCTGGGCGACCAGCCGGTGGACGGCAGCTCGCCCCTCGGTCGAGGCGAGAGCTCTGAGCCTCGTCCGGAGCTCCTGGTCCGCGCCCGGAGCCGGCGCCAGCCCACGCAGGAGGGCCCGAACGTACAGGCCGGTTCCTCCCACGAGGACGACGGGCCGGCCGCGGGACCGGATGGCCGCGATCGCCTCGTCGGCCGCCAGGGCATAGCGGCGGGCGTCGAACGGGTCGTCGGGATCGGCCACGTCGATCAGGTGGTGGGGGATGCCCCGGCGCTCCTCGAGCCCGGGCTTCGCCGTCCCGATGTCCATCCCGCGATAGAGCTGCATCGAATCCGCGGAGACGACCTCGGCTCCAGTGCGGAGCGCGAGCTCGACGGCCACCCGCGTCTTCCCGCTCGCCGTGGGCCCGACGATCGCGACCAGCGGCGTCTTGGCGTCCGGCTGCGTCGTCACCGCCTGCCGACTCGCCGCTCGAGATCGCCCCAGGGGAGGGTCATCAGGATGGGACGGCCGTGGGGGCAGTTGCCCGAGAAATCGACGTCGTCCAGCGCGACGAGGAGCGCACGGCACTCGGCGGGCTCGAGACGGTCGCCGGCTCGGATCGACCCGTGACAGGCCATGGTCGCCAGGACCGCATCGACCGCCGCCGTGAAGGCGGCCGCTCCCGTGCGGCCGATCTCGCCCAGCACGTCGACGACAAGCCGGCGCGGATCGGCGCGGGTGACGAGCGCGGGGACCGCGTGCAGCGCGAGTGTTCCCGTTCCCAGCGGCTCGACCTCGATTCCGACGGCGAGGAGCGCGTCCCGGTGGTCCTCGGCGAGGGCGACGAGCGGGGAGTCGACCTCGATCCGCTCGGGGAACAGCAGGCGTTGGACCGCCACTTCGCGGGATCGGCGACCGCGCCGCAGCCGATCGAAGGTCACGCGCTCGTGCGAGGCGTGCTGGTCGAGGACGTAGAGCCCGTCCGGTCCCTCGCAGAGGATGTAGGTCGCACGGAGCTGCCCGATCGGCTGGAGCGAGGCGTACAGGCCCTTGCGCTCGGTGGGAGCCACGGGCTCCGAGCCGGCGGCGTGACGGGGCCCGATCGGGCCCTGCCCGGCTTCGACCTCGGCCCGCTCGGTCGTCCCGCCGGCGAGCCCGCCCGCTGGTGACCGGCCGGCGCCCGCGTCCGGCTCTTGCGCCCTCGCTGCGAAGCCCCGGACGGCCGGCAGGTCGGTGCCGAAGAGCGACGGCGCCTGAGGCGGCGGCGCGGCCCACCGCGGCTCGTGGGCCGCCGGGCCGGCGAGCTGCGGGCGGGGACGCGACCACGGGGCGGCCCGGAGCACCTCGGTGAGGACGCGCGTGGTCGCGCCGACGATGGCCGAGGAGCGTGCGAAGCGGACCTCGCTCTTCTGCGGGTGGACGTTGACGTCGACCTCGCGCGGGTCGATCTCGAGGAACACGACGCCCTCGGGATACCGGCCGGCCTCGAGCGTGCCCCCGTAGCTCTGGACGACCGCGCGCATGAGGCCCCGGTCGCGGACGTGGCGGCCGTTCACGAAGGTGTGAAGACCGGTCGCCCCGGCCCGAGCGTGATGCGGCGCTCCGAGCCACCCGCGGACGGCGACGCCGTCGACGGTTCCCTCTGCCCCCCACAGCTCCTCGTCTGGGAACACCTCGCGGACCCGGCTCTGCAGCTCCGATTGGCGAAGCAGCTCTCGAACGATTCGACCGTCGCGGACGACGACGACCGAGAGGTCCGGCCGCGGCAGGGCGACGCGCACGGCCGCCTCGATCGCGTGCCCGGCCTCGGTCCCATGGCTCTTCAGGAACTTCAAGCGCGCCGGCGTGTTGAAGAACAGGTCGAGGACCTCCACCTGGGTTCCCGTCGCGAACCCGATGTCCGAGACCAGGGGCGTCGCCTCACCGTCGACCTGTACCTCCGTCCCCGCGAGGTCGCCTGGCGCGCGCGTCCGCAGCCGGAACCGCGAGACCGACGCGATCGAGGGAAGGGCCTCGCCCCGGAAGCCCAGCGTCCCGATCGTGCAGAGATCGTCGGCGGAGGCGATCTTGCTGGTCGCGTGCCGCTCGATCGCCAGGATGGCGTCGTCCCTGGTCATGCCGCAGCCGTCGTCGGTGACCCGGAGCCGTGCCGTCCCGCCGGCCTCGATCTCGACCCGAACCGACCTGGCGCCGGCGTCGACCGCGTTCTCGACCAGCTCCTTGACGACGGACGCCGGCCGCTCGACGACCTCCCCGGCCGCGATCTGGTTGGCCAGATGCGGCGGCAGCACCCTGATCACCGCCATGGCTAGAGGGCCCTCATAGCACAGCCATCCGGGCGCCGGTGAGCGACGAGCCGACGGTCCACCGGTTTGACCGGCCTCGGGGCGGGTGGTAGTTTTTCAGGTCGTGGCGGAGGCAGAGAGCGGGGCAGCAGTCCGGGAATGCCCGTCCTGCCACAGCCAGTTCGCGGGCGAGTCCTTCTGCCCGAACGACGGGACCCGGCTGTCGAGAACGAGCGAGCTGCCCGCGCCCGTCGATCCGATGATCGGCTCGGTATTCGCCGAGCGATACCGGATCGTGCGCCGCATCGGCGAGGGTGGGATGGGGGTCGTGTACGAGGCCGAGCACGTGGTGATCGAGAAGCGCGTGGCGGTGAAGCTCCTCAGGGAGAGCTACGCCGGCCGGGCCGACGTTCTCGAGCGCTTCAAGCAGGAGGCCAAGAGCGCCAGCAGGATCGGGCACGAGAACATCGTCGACATCACGGACTTCGGGCAGACGGAGAACGGCGGCGTGTTCTTCGTCATGGAGTACCTCGAGGGCGAGGATCTGGCCGACGTCCTGCGCAAGAGTCGGACGGTACCGTCCGACCGCGCGGTCCCCATCGTCCTGCAGGTCTGCAAGGGCCTGTCCGCCGCTCACGGCAAGGGGATCATCCATCGCGACATGAAGCCCGAGAACATCTTCCTCGCCGGTCGGGACGGATCGCGCGACTTCGTCAAGATCCTCGACTTCGGGATCGCGAAGATGAACGAGCTCGACGGCAAGCCGGGCGAGCCCGGCCGACGACTCACGAAGACGGGGATGATCTTCGGCACTCCCGAGTACATGTCACCGGAGCAGGCGGCGGGAAGGGCGCTCGACCACCGCGTCGACATCTACTCGGTGGGCGTGATCATGTACGAGATGTTCGTCGGGCGCGTTCCGTTCACTGGCGACACGTTCATGGGCATCCTGACCAAGCACATGTTCGATGCCCCGCCCCCGATGCGGCAGATCAACCCCCGGGTGGTGATCCAGCCGGCGCTCGAGGGGGTGATCTTCAAGGCGCTGTCGAAGGAGCCCGGCAAGCGCCACCAGACGATGACGGCGCTGCTCGAGGACGTGCAGCACGCGGTCGCGAATCCCAACGCCGTCGTGGCATCGCTGCCAGCGGCAACGCTCGAGTCGCCGCGCGTGCAGGCCGACTTCGTCGAGGAGCTCAGGACTCACACCGTCGAGGACGAGTACGGAATCCCGTCGCGGCGCAAGCGCGGGAGCCGCGTGCCGGTCGCGACGGCCGCGCTGGCCGTGCTCCTCGTGGGCGGGGGACTGGGCGCCTGGGTCGCGGTCCACCAGGGCGGCGAAGAGCGGGCGCCTCGCGAGGACCGCGTCGCGACTCCCGTTCCACCGCGCGTTCCCGATCCACCGCCGGCCCCGACGCCCGTTCCGCCCGTGAACGACACGCCCGACCCGCTGCCGCCGGCAGGCGCGCCGGCCCCGCCGCCGCCCGTCGCGACCATCGAGATCACGCTGCAGACGAACCCAGGGGGAGCGGAAGCCGTCGTGGGCGACGTGGTCCGCTGCGCTGCGACGCCTTGTTCCTTGCAGGAGCCCGAGGGTACGGAGCTGTCGGTGGTCGTCCGAAAGACCGGCCGCAGGCCTCAGACCCGCGTGATCCGGTTCGATCATGCACGAACGGAGAGCTTCGTGCTCCCGGCCGTCACGGTCAGGGACGGCCATCCGCCCGAGAAGCTGCCTCCCAGCCACGGCAACGACGGCCCCAGCCGAAACGACCTCAAGATTCCGGCGCAGTGGCGGACCGATCTTCATCCCTGAGGCCGGGGACCTGACGCACTGCACTTGATTTCTGCGGCGCCTTCGGGCGAACCTGCGGGGCGATGCGATCTGTCAGCTTGCTGGTTGCCGTCCTCGCGCTGCCCGGCCCGCTCGCGGCTCAGCCCGCTCCTTCGGGTGATCCGGTCGAGCAGGCGCGCTCACACATGGAGCGGGGACAGATCCTCTACGTACAGGGGCGGTACATCGAATCGGCCGAGGAGTTCATGAGGGCCTTCGAGTTCCAGCCCTTCTCCGCGTTCCTCTACAACGCCGGGGTCTCCTACGAGCGCTTCGGCGACGGCGCGCGAGCGGCGGAGCTCTTCACCCGCTACCTCGAGTCCGACCCGAACGCCGCCGACCGGGCCGACGTACAGGCTCGGATCGAGCGCCTGAGGGCGATGGCGCCGCCGGACCCGAATCGGCCCCCCGACAACCCGCCGCCCGATGGCCCGCCCGGGCCGGCCAACCCGCCGCCCCCGGAGAACGTCCAGCCCCCCGAGAACGTCGAGGGGATGAAGTCCGTGCTGTCGGTGCAGACCAACCCGTCCGGCGCGGAGATCACGGTGCGCGACTCTCGGGGGAACGTGGTGGCGACCGGGCCTTCGCCCTTCGCTCATACCCTCGACCGCGGCTCCTACACGATCGAGACGAACCATCCCGAGTTCCGCCGATCGCAGACCGAACCGATCGAGTTCACGGCCGGGATCGTCCACATCGTCCGCGTGGAGCTGGCGCAGGGAGCGTTCCTCGGCCTGTTGCGCGTCATCTCGACCGTACCTGGCTCGAAGGTCCTCATCGACGATAGGGCCGAGGGCCCGCACGGCGTGACGCCGTTGTCGGAGCAGCTCACGATTGGCCACCATCGGATCTGGGTGGAACGTCCGGGATGGCGGCCCGTCGAGACCGAGGTCGACGTGACGCTGTCGAGACCGGTCACCGTCAGGGTTCCGCAGGAGAGGATCGACGAGGGTCGGCTCGACATCCGAGCGAACGTCCGCGGCGCCAAGGTGTACGTCGATGCGCACGAGGTCGGGCGCGTGCCGATGACCCACGAGGCGCTCGCCGGACCGCACATCGTCTGGGTCGAGGCCGACGGCTACAAGGACTGGGAGGGAACGGTCACTCTCGAGCACGGGCGGGTGACGCGGGTCGACGTCGAGATGCAGCCCGCGGTCAGCCGCACGCCGGGGTTCATCGCGGCTGGCTTGACCATCGCGCTCGTCACGGGGGCGACGATCGTCGGCCTGCACGCCAACGGCATCGACGACGACCTGGCCCGAGATCGCAAGGAGGGGCGCCTGACGTCCAACGATCCTCGCGTCATGGAGGGCCTGGCGTGGGCGATTGGCGCGGATGCCGGCTTCCTGCTCGGAGGCGTCATCGGGATCTTCGCCGTCTACTACTTCCTGCGCGATCCCTACGAGGACTCGGGAGCGGAGTCGCGAAGGCCCGTCGACTACAGCCTCGTTCCAACTCTCGGGCCGGGGACCGCCGGCCTCTCACTCGGAGGTGCGCTGTGAGAACCCTCGCTCCGCTCCTCTTCGCGCTGCTCTTGGCCGGCTGCTGGCCTCCTTCGTTCCTCGACTACCAGGACGATGCGCCCGTCCAGGTCATCGAGAGGCCCAAGAGCTTCCCATTGGAGAGCTTCGGATCGACGATGCTGGCGCTCGCGGAGGACATCGACGGAGTCAGGCAGGAGAGGCTGCTCGTCGGGTCGAACGCCGAGAGCCCCGTGTTCTCCTTCGCGCTGTCCGACGGCGACGTGATCCTGCCGAGCGAGTTCGAGACGGCCCGGCTCTGCGATGCCGAGACGCGGACGGGCGACGAGCCCTGCGTGGGCGCCTCGGTCGGATCGGCGATTGCGAGGGTGGACGTCTGGGGCCAGGGCGAGCTGTGCGCGGCGATTGGCGGCACGGGCGACAAGATGGTGGTCGCTTGCGAGCGCGTGGCCGCCGCCAAGCGATACGAGGGGTCGACCAACTCGCAGTTCGGAGTTTCGGTCGCGGGGATTCCCAACGAGGAGAGGGTGCTGGTCGGAAGCAAGGAAGATGGTGCCTTCGTCGTCCAGCGATCGTCCGACGAGCGGGTCGCCGTGGACGCCGGCGATTGCGAGGTGAGCGCTTCGGGGTTCGGCCGCGCCGTGGCGGCGGCGGAGGGCTTCTGGGCCGTTGGCTCGACGGGCACGCAGATCCTCTTGGTCGAGCCGGACGGCGCGGGGTTCGCGCTGCTCGAGGTGCCGGACGGCGCCGGCGCAACGCTCGCCGTGGGCGACGTCGTCGGTGACGAGACCGTCGACCTCGTCTCCGGAGGAGCGGGCGAGGTCCGCATCTGGGACGGCGACGACCTGGCCGGTGCCGAGGATTGCGATGACGTCGCGCCCGCCGAGAGCCTCACCTGCAAGGACTACTCGGCGCGATCGATCGAGTGCGGAGGGGAGTTCGGCGCCTCGCTGGCGATCGGGGACATCAACGACGACGGCGCGGCGGACCTGCTCGTGGGCGATCCTTCGGCAACAGTGTCCGGGCACGGGCGCGCCGGCACGGCCTTCGTGTACGACGGCGACGAGCTCGGACCGGTGGCGGCAGACGCGCTCACCGACTCCCAGCCGGAGGACGACGCCGAGGTCGGCCGCTCCGTCGCCGTCGGCTCGGTGCTCGGCCGCGGTGAGGCCGTCGCGGGCTCGAGGGGCGAGGTGTTCTTCTTCTTCTGCAGCGACCTGGCCGGAGACAGGCCCGGGAGTCCAGGCCTGGACGGCTGCCGGCCTCGGCCGTGACCGCCGAACGAAAGCAGATCCTGCTGGCAGAGGACGAGGCCAACCTGCGGCGCGTCCTCGGCGCGATGCTCACGCGCGACGGCTACGAGGTGCACACGGCGCAGGACGGCGAGCAGGCGATCGCGATCCTGGGCCAGCACCACATCGAGACGGTCATCACGGACCTCAGGATGCCGAAGGTCGACGGCCTGGCTGTCCTGCGGCACGTCTGCAAGGAGTACGACAACCTCCCCGTCATCATGATCACCGCGCACGGCACGGTCGACACGGCCGTCGAGGCGCTCAAGACAGGGGCCTTCGACTACATCACGAAACCCTTCGAGCGCGAGGAGTTCCGTGCGGTGGTGGCGAAGGCGCTGCGCACCCAGGATCTGCAGCGCGCCGAGGTGCGCGTCGCTGGGGTCGAACCGGGTCGGTACCGGATCATCGGCCAGAGCCCGAGCATGATGGAGGTCTATGGGCTGCTCGAGAGGGTCGCGGACACCCCCTCGACGGTGCTCCTGACTGGCGAGAGCGGGACCGGCAAGGAGCTCATCGCCACGGCTCTGCACGAGAACTCCTCGCGACGGGACAAGCCCTTCATTCGCGTCAACTGCGCCGCCATCCCCAAGGACCTGATCGAGTCGGAGCTGTTCGGGTACGAGAAGGGCGCCTTCACGGGAGCGGTCACCTCGAAGCCCGGCCGCTTCGAGCTCGCGCACGGCGGGACGCTCTTCCTCGACGAGATCGGCGAGATCCCGGTGGAGATGCAGGTCAAGCTGCTCAGGGCCCTGCAGGAGTCCGAGTTCGAGCGCGTCGGTGGGATCAAGACGATCAAGGTGGACGTGCGGTTGATCACGGCCACGAACCGCGATCTGAAGCAGGGGATCGGCGAGGGCTCGTTTCGCGAGGACCTGTTCTACCGGCTCAACGTCGTCAACATCCATCTGCCCCCGCTGCGTGAGCGGACGGGCGACATCCCGCTCCTCATCGAGCACTTCGTCCGGCGCTTCAACGAGAAGCTGGGCAAGAAGATCGAGGGCGTGATGCCCGAGGCGATGGCGCAGCTCGTGGCCCACGAGTGGCCAGGCAACATCCGTGAGCTCGAGAACGTCCTCGAACGGTGCATCCTCTTCTGCGACACCAACCGGATCGGCGAGCCGGAGCTGCCCGCCGAGGTCCGCCAGCCCATGGATCGCCAGGCGCCCGAGGCCCTGGGGATGGATCAGCCCACCTCCCTCAAGGAGAAGGTGCGCGAGGCAGCCGAGCGCGTCGAGCGGGAGCTGATAGTCCGTGCGTTGAAGCAGACCGGGAACAACGTCACGCACGCGGCGCGGCTCCTCAAGATCTCCCGCAAGAGCCTCCAGATGAAGATGAAGGACTTCGGCCTTCGCGAAGAGCGGTAGCAACTCCGACAGGCTTTCGGCGATAAGGCGCTGCATCGTCGAGAGGAGGCCACCTTGTGCGAGACCGTGTCGATCGAGGCGAGGGCGGAGGCGAGCGTCCGCACGATGCCCTGGCTCGTGGCCGAGCCGCGAGCGCCGCTCCGAGAAGAGCTCGCCGTCGACCGACCGCGAGGTCCAGGGCGGGCCGCCCGGGTGAGGCTGGACGCCGACCGCACCGTCGTCGGGCGTGCCGTCGATTGTGACCTCGTCCTCGACGACGAGACCGTCAGCGACCGGCACTTCGAGATCGCCTGGAACGACACCGACCTGGTGCTTCGCGACCTCGAGAGCCGGAACGGTACGTACGTCAACGGGCTCAAGGTCACCACCACGAGCGTTGGACCGGGCGTGGTCGTGCAGATCGGACGGACGCGCCTGAGGTGCACGGTGGGCCCGGAGGAGCCGGCAGCGCTCTTGTCGGGCGGTTCGCCGCTCCTCAGGGACGTGACGGGAAGGCTCGCCCGCTTCGCACGGCTCGATGCGCCCGTCCTGATCCAGGGCGAGAGCGGTACGGGCAAGGAGCTCGCGGCGCGCGCGCTCCACGAGCTGAGCAGCCGGATTCAGGGACCGTTCGTCGCCGTCAACTGTGCAGGCTTTTCGCCCGAGCTCGTCGACTCGGAGCTGTTCGGGCACGAGCGCGGCGCCTTCACGGGCGCCTTCGAGCGCCGCAGAGGCGCGTTCGAGCTGGCGCATCGTGGCACTCTGTTTCTCGACGAGCTCGGCGAGCTTCCGCCACCGCAGCAGGCGAAGCTGCTCCGGGTCCTCGAGGGGTCCGAGATACGAAGGGTAGGCGGCGAGGAGACGACGCGCTGCGACGCGCGGATCGTTGCCGCGACGAACGCGGACCTGGAGGAGGCGGTGGGCAAGGGAAAGTTCAGAGCCGACCTCTACCATCGCCTGGCGGTGCTGGAGCTGCGGATGCCCCCGCTCCGGGCCAGGCGAGACGACATCGCCGATCTGGCGGAGCGTTTCCTCGCGGAGTTCGCGCCGGAGCTCGGGCCGCACACGCTCGCCTCGGGCGCCCTGGCCCGGCTGGCAGCGCATGCATGGCCCGGCAACGTCCGGGAGCTGCGCAACGTCCTCTACCGAGCCGCGGCGACCTGCGCGGGCTCTCAGATCGCGCCCGGCGACCTCGAGATCGCGAGCGGTGCTCGAAGACGCGTCCCGCCCGCGACCTCGACCGACGACCCCGAGCGCGCCGAGACCATCCGCAGGGCTCTGGCACGACAGGGCGGAAACATATCGCGCGCCGCCCGTGATCTCGGCGTCGCCCGATCCACGCTGCGAAGCTGGCTCGCGAGGGCCGCGCTCACGATGCCGCCCGCGACCCGTCCGCCATCCTCGGATGAGGCCGGCGGACGGGACCTGGCGCTCGCGGCCTCGCCGGACTACCGAACGATCGGGCCCAGGCCGTCGACGTAGACCTCGTCCACCGCCAGGGAGATGTCGGGTGCACCGGCTATGCGTGGGGAGCGGACCGCAGTACGCTCCCGTTCGACGTGAGCGAGTGGATCCGCGAGCCGGCCGTCAGTGGACGATTCTACCCGTCGGAGCCACGCACGCTCCGCGAGTCGGTCGTCTCGTACCTCGGCGACTGCAGCAGGGAGCGGGAGGCCATCGTCGTCGTCGCTCCACACGCCGGCTACGTGTACTCGGGCGCTATCGCCGGCGCGGCGTACGCGGCGGCGCGAGTGCCCGAGACGGTCGTCGTCCTGGGCCCGAACCACACGGGCGCGGGCGCCCGTGCAGCGATCATCACGGCTGGACGGTTCCGGACACCTTCGGGCGACATCGCGATCGATGAGCGGCTTGCCGGGCTCGTCAGGGAGAAGGCGGACCTGACGGAGGACACCAGAGCGCATGCGCGTGAGCACGGAATCGAGGTTCACCTGCCGTTCCTGTGGGAACGGCGGGCGGAGGTCCGGATCGTGCCGATCTGCCTGGGTGGTCTCGCCTACGAGGATTGCGCGCGGCTCGGAAAGGCGATCGCCGACGCCGTCCGAGCGGTAGGGGGACGCGTGCTGATCGTCTCGTCTACCGACATGAGCCACTACGTCCCGGCCACGGTCGCGGCGCGTCTGGATGGCCTCGCCATCGACCGGGCGCTGTCGCTGGATGCCCCGGGCCTCTACGAGACCGTGACCCGGCACGACATCTCCATGTGCGGCCTGGTCCCCACGACGGTCGCGCTCGAGGCGGCCAGGGACCTGGGAGCGTCCGACGCGGAGCTCGTGCGCTACGGCAACAGCGGCGACGTCAACGGGGACGTCGACCACGTGGTCGGATACGCGGGTCTGGTGGTGAGCTGATGCGTGCACACCATTCCCACGGGTCCGGAGCGTTCGTACCGGGCGACTTCGCGCGGATCGGCGAGGGCGTCGTCTTCGAGCGAGGGGTCCTCGTCTTCCACCCCGAGAACATCGAGCTCGGTGACAACGTGTACGTCGGGCACGGGGCGATCCTCAAGGCGTACTACCGGAACACGATGCGCATCGGCTCGCACACGTGGATCGGTCAGTGCGTCTTCCTGCACTCCGCGGGCGGGATCACGATCGGCCACACGGTCGGGATCGGCCCGCACGTCAAGATCCTCACCTCGAGCCACGAGGAGGCAGGTGTCGACCTGCCGATCCTCGAGGCGCCGCTCGAGCTCGCCCCGGTAGTCCTCGACGACGGCTGCGACATCGGCGTTGGAGCGATCATCCTGCCGGGCGTGACCATCGGCCGCGGTGCGCAGATCGGCGCCGGCGCGGTCGTGACCCACGACGTCCCGCCTCTCGCCGTCGCAGCCGGCGTGCCCGCGAGGGTCCTGCGGATCCGGGCCTAGCGGTCCATCCCAGCAGTGCCGCACGGCAGAGGTCCGGCGTGAGGTTGGGGCCGGTGGTGCCCAGCTGGCGGCCGCTCCTCCGGACGAACGGGCAACAGGCAACAGGCAATGGCATCGGGGAACCGCCGGATCAGATCGGGAAGTGCGGTCTTCGGCGCTCGAAGCCGTCGAGCTGGAAGTGTTCCGAACGTGCGCCGCGGCCGCCCGACGAGGGCCGCTTCGCACCGGGGGTTGCGCTCGACCGCGTTCAACTCGAGTTCGCTGCCGCTTCCCGGTTGCCGGCCGCCTGTTGCCTGTTGCCTGTTGCCTGTTATCCGGCGTCCTCTTCGCCTTTCGCTTCGGCCCAACCCCTGGCCGGACCTCTGCCGCCCGGCACTGCCGGACCTACGGCCGGCCTGCCCGCGCGGCCAGGCGGTCCCACTCGGTCGTCGGGAAGTCGAGCAGGTGGCGCATCAGGTCGTCACTGAGGTCCTCGGGGACGTGCATTCGATCGAGCGCCTCCGCGCAGGCGAAGCGGATCTCCTCCGGTCCTGCGTGGGCGCCCGCCACGAGGAAGCGCAGGCCACGCGAGTCCGACTGCGCCGCGAGGGCGGAACCGGCCGCGACTCGCGCTTCCGGGGAGGCGTCGGAGAGGAGATCCGCGATGCGGTCGGCCGAGGCGCGGTACGCCGGATGGGCCAGGGCCAGCGCGGAACGAGAGCGTGAGGGACCATCGTCCGAGCGGAGCAGCTCGAGCAGCACGGGTAGCGCCGCGGGACCGCCGTGAGGCGAGAGCGCGAGGGCCGCGGCGCGACGGACGCCCGCGTCGCGAGACGCCGCGAGCGTCCTCAGGGTTGCGAGAGCCGAACGTCCGGCGATCCGGCCCAGGGCCTCGGCGGCAGCCACGAGGACCTCGGCATCGGTCTCCTCGAGCGCCCTCGTCGACAGCGCGCGCTCGGTGGCGGGCCCGCCGATCCGGCCCAGCGCGACCGTCGCGCTCCGGCGCACGCGCGGCTCGTCGTCCCGAAGGACGCGGGCCAGTGGCTCGACCGCACGCCGGTCCCTCACGGCGCCCAGCGCCACGGCCGCCTCGCCGCGCACGGCCGGGTCGTCGTCGCCGAGAGCGCGTACGAGGTGGGGCGTCGCAGCGGGACGGCCGAGATCGCCGAGGTCCCGGCAGGCCCCTGCCCGGACGTCCGCGTCGGCGTCGTCGAGCCTGCGAGACAGAATCGCGACGGGTCGGTCGCTGCCCAGAAAGCCGAGCCGGGCGAGCGCGCGGGATCGCTCGCCGCTCGAGCCACGCTCGACGATCTGGAGCAGATCGTCGACCTCGTCCGCATGGGCCGGGTCACTGCCCGCCAGGGCTGCCAGCAACAGCGCAACTGACACCGACCTCACTGCGAGTCGTGGACGAGGCGCTTGCGCGTCGTTTCGCCGGAGCGGATCGTGAAGGAGAAGCCAGCGGCGATGTTGAACTGCGGGTTGACGCAGCGCCCCGTGTGCTGCCCCGCCGGCAGGGAGAGGTTGACGATCGGCGTCTGTCCGCGCGCGACTCCGTCGATCGTGACGTTGCACCAGGGCCGCGAGTCGAGGACCAGGGAGCCGGGTGCGCCACCCGATGGCGCGGGGCCCGGGTGAGGAGTGCGCCGCTCTCGCTCGAGGCTCACCGTCAGCTCGACGGTCTCGCGACTATTCGGTCGGACCTCCCTCCGGTACGGTGTGTAGCCGACCTTCGCCACGGCGATCGAGGTCGACCGACCGGCGGAGACCCGGACCTCGTAGGGGCTGCCCGAGCGGTAGGTCGTCGAGCCCACCACCAGCTCGGCGTCGGCCGGTTCCGTCGTCACCTTCAAGAGCGCCTCGCCTTCGGCCAGCGGCGCGCGCTCGAGCTCGAAGGCGAGATCCGCGACCTGGTTCGGCTCGAGAGACAGCGGCACCTGCTTGTCGACGTAGCCCTGGAGCTGGACCAGGAGCATGTGCTGAACGCCGGGCTGAACGCCCGTGAGCTGCGCCGGAGTCTTCTGGTTCGTCTCGGTCCCGTCGAGGATCACGGCAGCCCCGGCGGGCACGGTGGTCACCTTCACGATCGCGAGGGATGCGGCCGAGGTTCGGCGCAGCACTGCGCGCACCACCTGGTTCGGGCTACCGGTCGTCAGGCCGAGCGACTGCGCCCACGGATCGAACCCGTCCAGGACGAGCTTGACGCCGTAGGTCGCGCCCACCGGCAGCTTCGTGATCTTGTGGGGCGTACGCCAGGGAGTGATCTCCCCGTTGAGCTTGATCGCCGCCCCGGGCGGATCGCTCGAGAGGACGATCGATCCGGTCGGTCGGGCGCCTCGCCCGGGATCGGTCTGCCCGTAGCGCGAGTAGACGAGCGATCCGCCGACTGCCCCGACGATCATCAGGACCGCGAGGACGGCCAGGAGCAAGCGTCGAGATCCTCGCTTCTGCTGCTCGACCATCCAGGCGCGTGTGCCCGGTCCCCTTCCCGCCTCCGCCTTCGCGAGCGGGGACTGCGCCATCGTCGAGGGAGTGCCCATCTCCTCGAGGTCGGCGTCCGAGAGCATGAAGTACTCGCCGGTTCGGCCGCCGTGCGATGCTCGCTCCTCCTCCTGGGCAGCGATGACCTCCGCGAGCTGGCGCCCCGCCTTCAGCGCCTCGTTCTGGGCCGCGAGCTTCTCCTCGAAGAGCGACCCCATGAAGGTCGCGAGCCCGCTCGCGCCGACCTTCATTCGCTCCTCGCGGATGAAGGTCTCGACGTCTTCCTGGAAGACCCGGGCGCTCTGGTAGCGCTTGTCGCGGTCCTTCTCCAGCGCCTTCATGACGATCGTCTCGAGAGCGGCCGGGTAGCCGGGGCGTATCGAGGTGGGCACCGGGTAGGTGCCCTCGACGATCATGCGGAGCGTGTGGAACTCGCTCTGCGAGCGGAACAGACGCTTGTTGGTCGTCAGCTCGTAGAGGATGATCCCCGCGCTGAACACGTCCGAGCGAGCGTCGAGGCTCTCGCCGCGACACTGCTCCGGTGACATGTAAGGAACCTTGCCCTTGAGCTGACCCGCCTTCGTGTCCTCCTTCTTCACGCCCGTCTTGGCGATCCCGAAGTCGACGACCTTCACGTCGCCGGTGAAGGTGACGAGGATGTTCTGCGGAGAGATGTCCCGGTGCACCATGTGCAAGGGCTCGCCCTCGAAGTTCTTCTTCTCGTGGGCGTATCCGAGACCCGCCAGGAGGCCCAGGCCGATGGAGAGGGCGTGCTCGATCGGGAACTCGTGCGTGCCGAGCTTGCGCATCGCCCGCACGATCGAACGCAGATCCTCGCCGTGGATGAACTCCATGGCGATGAAGTAGCGATCGTCGACGGAGCCGAGGTCGAAGATCTGGACGATGTTCGGGTGGTTCAGGGTCGCGGCGATCCGCGCCTCTGCCAGGAACATGTCGACGAAGCCCTGGTCGGCCGACAGCGTCGGCAGGATGCGCTTGATGACGATCAGCTTCTCGAAGCCGGCAACGCTGCGGTGAAGGGCGAGGAAGAGCTCCGCCATGCCGCCCGTCGCGAGCTTCTTGATGAGCGTGTACTTCCCGAATCGCTTGGGGAGCGCTTCGTCCAATGCCGCGCCGCCGATCCGTCTCACTCGACGGTATGAAGGTAGGAGGATATCAGACGACCGAGCCGAAGTCACCCGGCGCCGCCTCCGCGAGCGCCTCGCGAAGGTCGCCGACGTCCGTCGCGAGCCGGAGCGCGCGGCGAACGTACTCGAGGCTCTGCGGGACGTGCGGGAGGAAGTCGGGGTTCTTCTTGACTCGATCGATGAACACGAACCGGCCGGAATCCTTCAGCTTGCGGTGCAAGGCGACCAGGTGGAGCTCGGCCGCGACGGCGCCCCGCTCGAGACCGCGTCGCGCGGCGTATCGCTCGATCTCGCGCTCTCGCAAGGCCGGTGCGACATCGACGTAGGAATCGCACAGCAGCGCAACGAGATCGTAGATGCGCGGGCCCATCAGGGCGTCCTGGAAGTCGATCACCCAGAGCGCGCCGTCGTGGATCATCAGGTTCCGGCTCTGGTAGTCGCGATGCACGAAGCCCATGGGCAGCGACGCGAGCCGATCGACGAGCCGATCGAATGCACCATCCAGTCGGGTGCGAAGCTCGGAGGCGAGCGTGATGCCCAGGCGAGCTTCGAGGCCCCACTCGCGGTAATGGTCGAGCTCCCACCTGAGCAGTGCGCGGTCGAAGTGGCGCCCGTAGGCGACGCACGCCGGATCGGGCTGGGCCATCCGGTCGTGGAGCTCGGCGAGCAGATCGACCGCTGCGTCGTACTCCGGTGCCCAGCCGCCGGCCGGTATCGAGCCGAGTCGTTTCTCGAGCGTGGTGTCCCCGAGGTCCTGCAGCAGCACCTTGCCGTGGCTCCTGGACGCGTCGAGGAGCACGTCGGGCACCGGAACCCCACGCGCCTTCATGCATCTCTGGACGTTCACGAAAGCCAGCTCACGGGTCCGCTCCCGTCCGCCGCCCTCGTCGGAGCGGAGCGGGTCGTTGGGAAGCTGCATCACCACGCTCGTCTGCGGCGCCACGCCGGCATCTCGGATCCTCACCCTTGCGTACGAGCGGCTCGACGCGTCTCCCCGTCCGCGCCCGATCGTCGATCCGACGCTCTCGACGCAGTGCTCGACGCGTCGTCCGTACAGAGCTTCGAGGAGAGGTCCGAGGTCCATCGAGCCCATCATGGTCGCGGCGGCGACCTTCGATCAAGTTTCGCAGGCCCGCGTGCCCGCGCACGGTATCCTGGCGCGGTGAGCTCGAAGGAGATCGACGACGCGATCCGCGCGGCCTTCGATCGTTCGGGCATGGCACTGGAGGAGTCCGCGCGCGCCAAGCTGACGAGGTACTGCGCCCTCCTCGAGACCTGGAACCGTAGGATCCGGTTGGTCGGCGCCGCCGAGCCTGTGGTGATGGCCGAGCGGCACGTCCTCGACAGCTTCCTCGCCACGATCGATCCGGCCGGGGGCGAGACGCTGCTCGACGCGGGAACCGGCGCGGGCCTGCCCGGGATCGTCGTCGCCGTCGTCCGGCCGGACGTCCGGGTGACGATGATCGAGCGGGTCGCCAAGAAGGTCGCGTTCGTGCGGGCCGCGATCGCCGAGCTTCGTCTGACGAACGCCGAGGTGCGGCGCCAGGATCTCTCGGCGATCGAGGGGCGGTCCTTCGATCGAGCGATCTCACGGGCGCTGATGCCGCCGGCGACCTGGCTCGCCCAGGGCGCGAGGGTCGTTCGCGACGGAGGCGCGGTCGGCGTCATGGTGGCGACGCGCGAGGAGATTCCGCCCGCCGTGGCCATCGCGGGCGCAGCTCCAGTCGAGCTGTCCCTGGCGGTGGTTCGCGAGATCACGCTGCCGTCTGACGGCGCGAAGAGAGTCCTGGCGTGGTTCGGCGTCACCCGATCCACGTGAACCGTGGCTCAGGCTCTCAGGGTTTCGCGGCGACGGGGATGATCTGAAGCTGGCGCTCCGCGCCTTCGCCGCGGCTCCGGGTCGTGACACCCTTCACCTTCGAAAGCGCGAGGTGCATCGTGCGGCGATCGCGGGCGGACATGGGCTCGACGGTCACCGGGCGTCGCTCGGCGATCGCCTTCTGCGCGAGCCTGAGCGCCATCGCTTCCAGCGTCGCCTGACGTCGTTCGCGGTAACCTTCGACGTCCACGTAGACCGGCGGTCCTCCCTCGCGCGAGAGGCGGTTCAAGACGTACTGGAGCGCATCGAGGGTCTGCCCCTGCCGGCCTATCAGGCGGCCGGCATCGGGCCCGTTGATCGAGACCAGGATCGCATCCTCGCCGGCCTGGACGTCGATGGCGGCTTCCATCTGCATCGCGGCCAGAAGGTCGGCCGTTTCTTCGCGCGCGGCGTCGACCTCGTCTGCCGTGGGCGCCGAGCCTCGATCGTCGCGGTCCTCAACCTCTTCGTCGCGCTGGTCGCTGCCTTGGGGCACGTGTCTCTCCCGGTGCTGTGGGTGCCGGCGCGGGGACCGCTGCCGGCACGGGATGGCGTCGATACATGAACTGCTGCTGCGCGATGGTCAGCAGCGTATTGGTCAGGATGTACAGGGTCAGGCCGACCGGCAGGAAGAGCATGAAGGCCGTGAACATGATCGGCATGAAGTACATCATCATCTTCTGCTGCATGGCGTCGAGCGTCGACGGCGTCATCTTCTGCTGGATGAACATCGTGGCGCCGAGGACGAGCGGCAGAACGAAGTACGGGTCGGGGGCCGACAGGTCCACCCAGTAGAGCGTGAAGGGCTCCTGGTAGAGCTCGATGGCGCGCCACAGCGTCGTGTAGAGCGCGAGGCCGATGGGCGTCTGGATCACGATCGGCAGGCACCCGCCGAACGGGTTGATCTTGTGCTGCTTGTACAGCGCCATCATCGCCTGATTGCGCTTTTCCTTGTCGTTGGCGTAGCGCTGGTTGAGCTCGTCGATGAGTGGCTTGACGCGCTGCATCTCGCGCATCGACTTGAAGCTCTTCTGCGTGACCGGGAAGAGCAAGGTCTTGACGCTGAGCGTGAGGAGGATGATCGCGAGGCCCCAGTTCGCCACGAATCCCTGGAAGAACTTCAGGACGTGCAGGAGGATCCGGCAGAGGGGCGCGAAGAAGCCGAAGTCCACGACGCTCTGAAGCCGTGCGTCGACCTTCGCCAGCCCGTCGTGATCCTTCGGGCCGAAGTAGGCACGGGTGCGATACTTCACCGTGGCCCCGGGCGCGACCGCGGTCTCCTGGTACACCAGCGATGCTCTGTACAGGGCGCCCTGGGGCAGGGCCCGTGCCTTCATCCTGCACTCTGCCTGCGTGCCGCGATCCGGCAGGAGGGCCTGAGCGAAGTACAGGTCGTCGAGGGCCGCGTAGCCGATGGCCCCCGCGGTGCTCCGCTCGCTCCACATGTCCCCCCGGGCAAATCGCTCGGTCTCGCCGCCGTGCTCGCACACGCCCGTCACGACCCATGGGGACTGCTGGAACAGCCCGCCCTTCTCCTCCTCCCACCTGAGGTACCGGAAGGTCGACAGCTCGAGCTTGTGCGACTGTTCCTCGTCCGTGAGGTTCGTGATCTCGGTCGTCAGGAGAAGCTGGAACGCTCCTCTGGCCTCGTAGGTGCGGCGGATCCGGACCTCGGCGCTCGCGTACTCGAAGACCGCGCGTCCTCGGCCGCTCGAGACGAGGTCGTAGTCTACGTTCTGGTCCTGATAGGCGAAGTCGGAGCTGCGAAAGCCGATGCGGAGGGGAAGCCACTTCTCACGCTCGGTCGAGACGAGGTCGACCGGGACACGGCGTCCATCCTTCTTGCGGCGGAATTTCCTGCTCTTGAGGGTGAAGGTCTCGACGGTGGCGCCGCGCGTGGTGAGAGCGGCGCCGAAGTCCCGCGTCGAGACGTGAGCGAGCTGCTCGCGGGGCCGCGGGCCCTGCACGCGCTGGGCTGGCTCGCGCGACGCCGTCCGATCGCGCTTGGCGGCGCTCGCGGTGCGCTCACGGGCCTGGGGCCGCGGCTCCTGCTTGGCCGGAGCCGCCGCCGTCCGGCTCGGGCGAGGCGGCTCCGCCGGTCCGAAGAAGCGAGGTACCGCGAACGTGAAGATCAGCGCGATGACTACCGAGGCGACCAGCGCCCAGAGGATCCGTCGCTCGTTCACGGCTCACCGCTCTCGGTTGCCACGCCGGAGGAGCTTCGCTCCGCAGGCGCCCCAGGGTGGGCGGGCGGCAGATCGACGCCGCCCGGATGAAACGGGTGGCACCGGCAAATCCGGCCCACGGCGAGCAAGCTGCCCCGGACTGCACCGAAGCGTCTGAGGCAGACCACGGCGTACTCCGAGCAGGAAGGGTAGAACCTGCAGACGTTGCCGAGGAGGGGCGAGAGCAGGATCTGGTAGAGGCGAATCACGCCCCCGAGCAGCCTCGCGATCATCCGGGCCTCCCCGCGCGCCCGAGACGCGCCAGGGCGCGACCGAGCTCGGTGGCAGCGCGCTCGTACTCGAGGTCCGCGGACTCGCGCCGCGCCACGATGACGATCTCGTAGCCCTCGGGCAGAAGGGCCCGGTTGCGCCTGATTGCCTCCCGGACGATGCGCTTGATCCTGTTGCGGACGACCGCACCGCCCACCTTCTTGCTCACGGTGATCCCGACGCGAGCGGGGAGCCCAGGACGGGCGAGCGCCAGGACGACGAAGGCGTCGCTCGGCAGCCGCTTGCCATGCCTCTGGACCTCCAGGAACTCGCACCGCTTCCTCAGCCGTAGCTCGGCGGGAAATGCCTCGGCCATCAACCGGGATCTACTTCTTGTAGACCGTCGTGGCCAGGCGCTTTCGGCCCTTCCGGCGGCGCCGGTTCAGCACCTCGCGCCCCCCCTTCGTCGCCATCTTGGCGCGGAAGCCGTGCGTACGCTTCCGTCGCGTCGTGTGGGGCTGGTAGGTGCGCTTCACGTCGAAATCCTCCTGGATCCGGGCCCCGAGGGCCAAGGGGAGCGTAATCAATCATGCGCTCTGGATCGTGTCAAGGAGGCCGGCCTCGAATGCCATGAGCCGTCACCGAGTCCAGCAGGTCTCGGGCTTCCTGCGCGGCGCGGCGCGTCGCCCGGCCGTCGATCCGGCCGCGGTGCAATACCGTCCCCTCGCGCGCGCCGTTCGGGAGACATCGCCTGCGTACGTGCAGCTCGTGGCCTTCGGGCAGAAGGACGACGGCGAGGCCCCCCTCGATGCGATCGATGAAACCCGAGACCGGGAAGCACGAGAGGACGATGGCCAGGGCCAGGGACGTCATGCACCGCGTCGAAGCACGGACCGTGCCCGGACCGGGCGCGACGATTCGCGACAATCCGAGAGCAATCGGGCCCGGCGCCATGGCGATCGGTGGCGCCATCGCCACTTCGCGAGCCCATGGCGCCCCCACAGCCCCTCGGGCTGGATCACGCAGGCGCTCCACGGTATGAGTTGGCCCATGCGCGCGCTCGTTTGCCTCGCGTTGGCTGGATGCAGCGGAACGGCGACGACCAGGCCCCCGCCCGCGGTCCCGACGCCGCCGCCGCCCGTGAGGGTCGCCGCCGAGGATCCAGGCTGGCGGGCGCTGGCCACCGACTCGCTGGTCACGGATCTGTGTCCGAAGGTCATGGACCGATTCGTCGGGCTTCCCGGCTGGCCGGGCGAGGAGGGGCTTTCCGGCGCCGATGCCGGTCGCGCGACGGCGGCGGGCCGCTGGTGGATCCGCCAGTGCACGGCCGCGCGCGAGGGCGACCGCCTCCGGCTGAGCCTCGGTGGTCCTGGCTGGATGTTCCTGGATCGGCAGGACTCCGGGTTCCACGTCCGCCAGTACGTGTTCTTCGACGCAACGGCGACACTGGTCGGCGACGTCGACGTGGCGTACGACCGCGAGGAGCAGCTCTTCACGATCTGGTTGAGCCCGACGGGCGGACCGGGCGTCGAGGCGAGGGTGAGCGCCACCGGCAACGTGGCGGCGACCGCGAGCTCGTCGTTCGCCTCGGTCGTCGATACGCTGAGCCTTGGAGCGGTGACGAGTTACGCCTCCGACGCGGCGCGCGAGCAGGTCGCGGGCATCGGGGCCGCGCAGATGCGCGAGAGGCTCGCCCAGGGGATGACGATCACGGCCGACGTGCGAACGCACCAGACCGACTTCCTCCTCGGCGCGCTGCCCAGGGGAGAGCGACCGAGGCGCCCCTTCATCGTCGACGACGGCACGACCTGGATCGCGAACGAGCGCAGCGGCATCTGGCCCGGTGGGCTGGACATCCTCGGTCCTTTCGAGCCCAGGTCCCGGCCGCTCGTGGCCCGGGTCGAGGTCGAGCAGGGCACCGGCGTCCTGGTCCGATCGGCGTGCGCGCCCGCCCTGAGAAGCGCGCTCGCGACGGCGCTCGCACCGGGCGTTGCCGGCTCCGCCGCGGCGACCTTCGAGTCCCAGACCGTGTTCCGCGTCGATCCCGGCGGGGAGGCCACGCTCGATCTCGGGGAGGGCGACTGCGCCCGCTACCTGGTACTGTCGACGATCCCTGGCGCCCCGGATCCATCGCGCGCGAGGATTCTGGTGCGCGAGGCGACGCCCGAGCGCCGCTCGAACGAGGTCGTCGTGGCGCACGTCGTGCCGGCGGGCGCCGGGCCGGCCGTGACGACGCCCGCGGTCGTTCGCAACGGCGATGGCCCACAGCCCGCGGGGCCGACTGCCCCCTCGGTCTCGACGCGAGCGCGAGTGAAGATCCGCTCGGTCCGCGTGATGGAGCGACAGCCCGACGGCGACCCGTGGGACGTGGCCAACGGCCCGGTTCCCGACGTGTTCGTCGTCGTCTATCGCGGCAGCGTCCTCGCGGCGCGCACGCCCGTGATGGCCGATCGCTACAACGTCGCCTTCGACGTACCGCTGGACCAGCCCGTGGACAGAGCCGGGACGACCCGCCTGCGGTTCGACGTCGTCGACGAGGACGCCGCGTTCGACGATCCGATCGGTTCCGCCTCGCTCGAGGCCAGGGAGCTGCCCGCGCGAGCCGGCGAGGTCACCCTCCCTCTGCACCTGACCGACGCTTCGGGCCGCCCGAGCGGCTGGCTCACGCTCTGGGTCGAGCCGGCGCCCTGATCTACTACCTCCGGCAATCGTCGCGCGGTGCGAAGATCCTGCGGCGCGCGCCGGAAGGGCGAGGGCAGGCGGGCTTTGCCCGGTCCCGTGGGCCCCGCCTCCGCTCCGCTCCGGCAGTCCCGTGGGCCCCGGCTCCGCTACGCTCCGCCGCCACGGGAACCCAACGGGAGCCCAGGAGCGAGGTGGGGTGCGGGGAGGCGCGAGCGGCAGCGAGCCGCCTCCCCGCTCTATGACCCCGAGCAGGGCGGGTGCGATCACATCGCAGCGTTGGAGGTCGGGCGGGGCGTGGCCTTGCGAGAACGGCTCGTGCCGACCGGAGGTCGCGACGGCCGCGGCGCCACCGTTCGCTGACCGAGGCGGGCCCTGAGCGCGAGGTGCTCGTTCGACGCGGCGAAGGCCACCAGGTCCTGCAAGGCCGCGTCGCGCAGGTGCGGGTCACTGGCGTGGAGCCGACGCACCTGTCGCGCCGCCGCGCACAGGTCGCTCGAGGTCAGTAGCCCCGCGCGAACGGCCGTCAGCTCCGCGCCGCGGAGCCACTTCGCGACCAGGGGCACGTCGACCGGGACGTCGAGGAGCGGCACCACGCGAGAGAGGCGTGAGCGCGCCTCGGGATCGAGGCCGAGGTACAGCCGCTCGGCCCACGCCGCCACCCGCTCGGTCAGCTCGATCGGGGCTCGCAACCGCGAGTCGACGATCTTCGCGGCCGCGAGCGCGATCGCGCAGAGCTCGTTCGGATCGGGTACCAGCCGCGCGAGAAAGTGCTCGGCGCGGTAGCTGGCGAGGTGGTGCCCGATCAGGAACGCGCAGTCCTCGGTGCGGTGGCGAGCCTCGATCGGGCCCACGATCGAGACGGGTACGCGCGCGAACAGAAGACCTATGCCATCGGGTGCTGAAGCGCCCCCGCACGAGCGCACGACCGGACGGCCGATGCCCAGCATCGACGACGCCCAGCCGAACATCGCCTCGAGCGACGGGGGCAGCGGCCGCTCGCCCGCGATGGCAAACTCCTCGCCGGGAGCGGCGCGCACCGCGTGCACGGCGGGCGCGACGATCTGCAGGAGCTTGCCGACGCGCGGATCCGCGTCGGGATGGATGAGCTGGCCCAGCCAGTCGGCCTCGGCGAGCAGCCCCTGAGGCGGCCGCACCTCGTCCCGCGTGGCGGCGAACGCCAGAAGGTCGTCCTCGTCCGCCTCGTCGAGCACGACGAGGGCGGCGGCGGCCCAGCTCGCGCCGACGACGTCGCCGATCGCGGCGTGGATGCGGCGGAGCGCTCGAAGGCTCGTGGGGGGGGCAGGCGGTCGCCGGACGAGCCGCTGGTGCAGGGCCACGGCGTCCTCGTGGTTGCCCAGCCGCTCGGCGAGATCAGCCATGATGCCGAGCCTGGCGAGGTTACCGGGATCGAGCGCCATGGCCTCGGTGTAGGCGGCGTACGCGCCCGCGTGGTCGCCCATCTCGTCGCGGAAGAGGGATCCGAGCTCGTCGCAGAGCATGCGGCGTCGATCGGGGTCGTCGGAGAGGCGGTCGATCATCCGGCGGTAGGCGCCCGCGACCTCGTCGTCGCGCGAGCGCTGCGCCCACAACGCGCACAGCTCGTTGAAAGCTCCCGCGGCATCCCTGGGGTCGAGATCCAGTGCCCGCTCGAAAGCGGCCGCGGCGCCGTGAACGTTGCGGAGCTCGTCGCGCAGGATCCTCGCGCGGGTGACGTTGACCCGCGCTGCCACGATGCGGTCGTCCTCGATCTGATCCAGGCGGTCGAGCGTGTCGAGCGCCTCGCGGAAGCTCCCCGACGCCGACTGCAAGCCGAGGAGGCGCACGAGGAGCGGGCGCGATCCGCCGCCCATCTCGATCGCCGCGGCGAGGAGCCTGGCGGCGCGAGCGCCGTCGCGCAGGTGGTGCTCGCAGAGGTCCGCCAGCTCGACGAGAGTCGCGACCCGCTCGGCGCCTTCCTGGCGCTCGGCGATCTGCTCCTCGAGGTCCGCGGCACGCCTCCACTCGCAGCGCTGGCGGTGGGACCGCGCGACGCCGATCATCGCGTCGAGACACTGCGGGTCCGCCTCGAGCGCGCGGCGGTACCAGGTCGCGGCGCGGACGTCGTCGCCGTGCTCCTGGCGAGCGGCGGCCGCCTTGAGGGCGATCTCACCTTTGGGCGAGCCCTCCACCTGAGCCCATGCCCTCTCGTACAGGGGAGCTGCGCTCTCGTGGTCACCGGACGCCGAGTAGAGGTCGGCCAGTGCGACGGTCGTCTCCGGTCGGCGGGGGTCGGCGTCGAAGGCCCGCCTCAGGGCTGCGAGCTCCTGCCAGGAGTCTCCGGCGGCCCTGTGAGCCCGAGCGAGCTGGCTCCAGAGCTTCCATGCCCGCTCACCACGACGATCGCCGACCGCCTCGGTGAGCTTGACGAGCTGCGGCCGCGCCGCTTCTGGACGGCCCGCCTCGAACTGGGCGCAGACCACGCGTTCCGCCAGGATCAAGTCGTCGGGCCGGAGCGTGGCCGCCTCCGCGAGGTGCTCGGCCGCAGCCTCGGCCAAGGACAGCTCGCCCAGCTCGACGGCGGCCAGATCCGCGAGGCGCGTCGCGCGCTCGATCCCCTCGGACAGGTCGGCAGCGGCCGCGAGATGCCGGGCGGCGCCCTCCGCGTCGCCGTCCGACCGGCGGTGCGCGGCCAGTCGGTCGTGCGCCTCGCGAAGGTGCGGGTCGTCTCTCGTCGCCTGGCGAAGGGCATCCTGCTCGCCGGCGCAATCGCCGCGCGCGGAGAGGATGTCCGCTGTTCGCATCCAGAGGCTCGCGCGCCGGCTCAGCCGCGGGGTCACCCGACGACAGCGGTCGAGCGCGTCGAGCGCTCGGTCGTGGTCGCCACATTTCTCGCTGTACCGCGCGAGCGCGTCGAGGGCCTGGGCATCGTCGGGTGCGATGGCAAGCGCCTCGCGCGAGAGCTCGATTGCCTGGGGTGTGGCATCGAGGTGGGTTGCGTAGAGGTCCGCGGCGACCAGGAATAGCCCTACACGTTCTTCTCGGTCTCGCGCCTGCTCGGTCTGACGCAACGTCGTCTCGGCGAGCTTGCGCCAGGCGCTCCGCGCTCTGTAGAGCCGGGCCAGCTCGGAGGTCGCTCGGCGCTCGTCGGGGGCGCGAGCCACGATCTCCTCCAGCACGCGTGTCGCATCGTCGAACGCGCCCGCCGCCTCGTGAAGGGCGGCGAGGCGGTAGCGGAGCCCGATTCGCTCACGCTCCGACCGGTTGCCCTCCAGCTCGGCTTCGAAGAGGCCTATCGTGTCCTCGCGACCCGCCCCGCTCGCTCCGTGGCGATCCACGCCGCGAGCTGCGATCTCGCTCTGCGGATCGAGGATCAGCGCCTGGCGATAGGCGTCTGCCGCGGCAGTGGCATCCTCGAGGCCCTCGGACAGCCGCGCGATCTCGATCCAGACGGCGGAGCGCGTCGCCGGCGCAGCCGGAAGGAAGGCCAGCTCCGTGAGCGCGTCGCGTGCCTCGCCAGCGCGCCCGCTCGCGGTCAGATGCTGCGCCAGCGCCTCGTGCGCGGGCCGGTAGGCCGGGGCAACGGAGAGGGCCGCACGCAACGCCGACTCGGCGGCCTCCTCGGCGCCGCGCGATGCGGCGATCTGGCCGAGCGCGATCCACGCGCTCGCTCGCTCGATCGGCGAGGGATGGCGCTCGGCCGCAGCGGCGAGGGCCGCCTCGAGGCGGGCCGGATCGCCGATCTCCGTGCAAGCCGCCACCATACCCCGCAGGGCGCGGGGATCCTCGGGATCCAGCCCGAGCACCCAATCGAAGCAGGAGGCGGCGAATCGAGGCGATTGGACCTTCACCAGGTACCAGCTCCCCAGCTGCAGGCAGAGCTCCCGCCGGGAGGCAGGCGGCGCCGATGGCGCGAGATCGGCGCAGCGAGTCAGGACCTCGATCCAGCCTTCTCGCGTGTCGATCCTCCGTTCGATCTCGCCTACGACCTCGAGCGAGCCGGCCTCGAGGACGAGCCTCGCGACGAGCTCCTCGACTCCCGAAGCCTCGCTCGCCGTGTTCTCTCGATCCATGGGGAGACCTCCGCGCTCGTCGCCTGTCCTTTCGGTGCAGGGGCCGGGCCAGCGGAATCCACTGCAATCCCGCGGGTCGGGGAGGTGTCGTGCCGGGCCTGGAACACGCCAAGTGCCCCTCGGGAACGTGGCGTGCGCCCGGAGGCCGAGGAAACGCCAAGGCGCGCGGGCTCTCTCCCGCGGAATTGCGAGGAGGCTGGAGCGCTGCACGGTGCGGGTCGCTCGGGTCGGTCGCCGTGCGTGCGCCTGTGGACAGCCGTGTTGTTGCCGCTCGGTGGCTAGCTGAATATACTCAACGGAGTCGTCGTGTACGTCGCGCGCGCCATTGCCTGGTCCTGCGTCGTGGCCTCGATCCAGGGACCGATCGGGTGCTCCGGCGATGACGCCGTGCCCGAGGCTGGACCGGAGGCCCGTGGCAGCTTCGCGGTGCTCCTGGTCGAGCGCGCGAGGTTCGACGGCGAGCTGCCGAGCTCGCGGTACGAGCACTTCGAGATGAGCGGACGCGTGGCTCGTTTCAGCGGAATCGAGCGCGAGCGGGTCGCGGCGATCCTGGGGATCGACGGTCTCGACGAGCCGGTCGAGCTCGACTCGTGCGACGCGCCCACGGCCCTCTCGCTCGCTGACGACGTGGCGGTCGAGGAGATGGGGCGCGCGGAGATCGACCTCGTCGACGTCGGACCGATAGACGTGCGCGCCGGGAGCCGCTCGCTGCGGCTCGAGCCACAGAGCTTCCCGGGCTTGCTCGACGTCCTGTCGGGGGCCGTCTACGGCGCCGACGAGCGCGAGGGGATCGAGTGGAGCTCCGGCGCCGATTATTCGTTCCTGGCAGGCGGCGCGCTCGACATCGGTTCCTTCGAAGCAGTGGGAAGTGCTCCCGACGAGCTGGTCGTGCTCCGCGTCGGCGGCGACGATCCGACCCTCGGAACGGCCGCCATCGAGCGCCAGCTCGATCTGCTCCTGCGCTGGGAGCCAGGAGATCAGCGAGACACGCTCCGTGTCGATCTGACCTGGAGCCAGCTCGGGACGGAGATGCGCCTCGAGTGCAACGCGATCGACGACGGCGCCTTCGTGATCCCGGCCTCGGTGCTGCGGCAGGTGCCGGAGGGCGCGTTCGCCGTCTCGCCGCGAGTGACGATGCACCGCGTGAGGCGCCGATCCTTCGCCGCTCCTGGGCTCGATGAGGGGGTGCTGCTGTTCGAGCAATCCGAGACCTTCCCGGTTCGGATCAGATAGCGACTCCCTTCAGGATCGCGCGAGAGGCTCGGCGGCTAGAACCAGCCGCCCCAGTCGTTCCCTCCGCCGATGCACTGGCCCACCTCCGGGCAGTCGTCCCCCAGGGTCTCGTTCGAGTCGCCGTCGCGGTCGAGGTCCCAGAAGTCCTGCACGCAGTAGCCCTCGTCGAGCGCGCACTGCTCCGCCTCCGCGTCGAACATCTCCCCGTTCCAGCAAGCGGCCGGGACCCTCTCGTCCTCGACGCACAGCCCCCACCGGGACTTGCCGTCGATCTGCTGGCATTCCTGCATTCCCCAGGAGCAGTACATGGGGGTGTCGCAGTAGCGCCAGGCATCCGGAGGACATTCGCACTCCTGTCCACCTCCGTCGTCGTCCCCCCCGCCTCCACCACCGCCGCCCCCTTCACCACCGCCGCCGCCTTCGCCTCCCGGGCTGCCGCCGCCACCCCCGTCGTTGCCGCCACCGTTCCCGTTACCGACCTCGCCGCCGTCGAGGTTTCCACGCTGGATGCAGGTCAGCTCGGAGGCACCCTCGCCCCAGTAGCAGCTCCAGGGGGCGCCCGCGCCTCCCTCGGGCTCCTGCGCCCCATCCGACTCGCAGCGCACGACCTCGCCGTTCTGATTGCAGCTCCAGCCCGACCCGCCACCTCCGGCCGGGAAGTGGTCCGACTCGCAGACGTCACGCCCTGCCGCCTGGGTGCAGATCCATCCCTCGCCGTCGGGCACATCGGGCGTCTCGTCGACGCAGACGGTGGAGCCGTCCCACGAGACCGAGCACTCCCACCCCTCGCCGCCCACGCCGCTCGACTCGGTGCACGCGCGCAGACCACCTCCCGACGAGAAGCTGCAGTCCCATGGCCCTTCGCCCTCGCCGGTCGGGAAGTCCTCGCCCTCGGTCGACCTCGAGCACTCGACCATCTCGCCCTCGGTCGTGCAGCTCCAGCCGCCCTGCAGGCCCGCCTCGGGATGCTCGTCCTCGCGGCCCGCGCAGACGATGGTCTCGCCCTGGTAACCGCAGCTCCACGGTCCCGTGCCTCCGTCGTCGGGCATCCCGGGGTTCGGCTGCCGGCAGGTCTTCCCGGCCTCTCCCTCCGTGCAGTGCCAGTACCCCTCGCACAGGCAGGGGTACTCGTCCGGATCGCAGCAGTAGTACGGGTCGTCGCCCTCGGCGGACTGGCCAGCGCCGAGCCCGAAGAACCCCGCGTCGTCGGGACAACCCGTCAGGCAGAGCGCTGCAGACAGAGCTACCAGGAGGCTTCTGGGCATGCGGGCTCCTTGTCGAAAGGCAGCGCTGCTACCCCCGTGCCCGCCGAGCCCGGTGCGACCCGGCCGCGACCCGCGATCATGGACACCGGCTCGTTCCGCCGGGGGGGGTGGGCCGACCCCGGGATGGAGCAGGAGCTACTCCGGCAGGCGCATCGCTGGCGCCTACTTCTTGAAGAGCTTTCCGAAGAGCCCGCCTTCGTCCGGCTTGCCCTTGGACCTGGCCCCGCCGCCCTTGACGTTGCCGCCCTTCTCCTTGCGCATCTCGTAGAGGCGCAGCTCCCGCAGGGCGTCGAGGTTGCGGGGATTCGCGATCGACGCGCGCTTGAAGTAGATGACCGCTTGCTGGTCCATGCCGGCGCGCTTCAGCGCGCTCGCCAGGTAGAAGTTCGTCTTCTCGCTCTCCTTGGCGCCCGCCTGAGCCCTCTTGAGGGCTTCGACGATGTCGGCGATCTTGTCCATCGGCCCGCGCGTGTGCATCTGAATCCACGCGGCGAGCGCCTGGTACTCGGGATCGTCGGGGTAGGCCTCGACCGCGAGGCCGCACAGTCGCGTCGCCTCCGCGTAGTCCTTGCGGCGGAAGCAGACCTCCGCCTTCTGGAAGTTCATCGCCGCCTCGACGACGGACTGGATCTTCTTCTGGTCGGCGAGCGTCCCGCCGCCCTCCTTGAGCAGGGACAGGTAGCGGTTCCTCTTCTCCTTGTCCGTGAGCGTCGAGTAGGCCTCGGTCAGGTTCGAGAAGATGAACTCGAGCGTCTCCTTGAGATCCTCGAGGCCCGCCAGCGCCCGATCGGGGTGATAGACCTTGGCGAGCTTGAAGTAGGTGTCGCGAATCGAGTCGGGCGACGCTTCCTTGCCGATGCCGAGGATCTCGAAGTAGCTCTGGTTCTCGATCTTCTCGGCCCGCGAGATGATCTCCGCGCGCTTGGCTCCGAGCTCCGGGTCCGCGACGTCCTTCTTCGCGATCGCGGGCGCGCTCCGCTTGCGCACGACGGGTCCACCCGCCGCGGGCGGCGGCTCCGCCGGGGGCGGGGGAGGCGGCGGGGAGCTCCTCGGCGCGGGAGACTTCGAGGACGGCGTCGGAGGCGGAGGCGGCGCAGCGCGCTGGGGCGCAGGCGGCGAGCTACCGGTCCTCGGCGGCGCGGGCGGCGGCGGCGGGACGGAGGCCTGCTTCGCGGCAGGATCGTGCACGAACTCGACCTGCTTCGTGATGAGCAGGCAGTACAGGAGCGCGCGGCTGTGGGCACGCTCGAGCGGGCTGTGGCGCACTGCCTCCTCTATGGTCAGTGGCTGATCGCCCAGCATCGCGCAGAGGTCGATCTCGTCGTGGCCGATCCCGAACCTGCGGACGTCGGCGCCTTCGAGGAGCTTCAACCTCTGCCCTCCGACCGGGCCCAGCAGCGCGTCGAGGCGGGGATCGTCGTAGCTGGTGCGGACTCCCTGGTACAGGATCGGGAACGGATCGATCCGGAGGACCTCGTCGCCTCCGTACCCGCGCAAGAGGTTGACTCCGTCGTAGTACGCGTAGCTCGCCGTCGGAAGCTGGAACAGCTTGAGGAGCTTCCGCGTCAGCTGTTCCTTGAGCCCACGGATCAGCCCGGGCATGTCGAGCGCGCCCATCGAGACGAGGATCCCGCCCTGCAGGCCCTGCCCCTGCGCGAGCGCCTCGAGCGACTGGGTGTAGGCGGCCTCGTCGATCAACCCCATCTCCAGCAGCACGCGGCCGAGCGGATCGTCGAGCTCCGTCGAGCGCACCTTCGCCGGACATCCCTTCTGGAAATACACCTGGTCTCGGCGCTCCAGCTCGACCACTTCGAGAGTGCCGCTCATCTCGCGCGTGTGCAGGTAGATGAGGACGTGGGCCAGGGGCGTCCGGCCGAACGAGCCGGTCGCGGTCGGCGGTGCGGCGCCGCTGGGGGGCTCGGCCATCGGCCTACGCGACCCGCCAGACGGTACCCCGGGGGCCGTCCATCAGCTCGATGCCGTCGCGCTCCAGCGAGGCGCGAATCTCATCCGCCCGGTCGAACTGCTTGGCGGACCGTGCCGCGGTCCTGTCGGCCACACGTCGATCGATCTCCGCGGAGGCGAGCCCGCGCCGCGCGAGGATCCGACCGGCTCGCCGTGCGATGAAGCTCGCGGGGTCGTCCGTGAACAGCCCCAGCGTGGCGGACACCGGTCCGAGGAGCTCACGGATGCGCGAGAGCTGCTTGCGGACGCCCGGTGCTTGCTTCTTGCCCTGGCGATCGCAGAGGTCGTTCGCGATCCGGAACAGATCCGCGACGTGCCCGAGAGCGGCCGCCGTGTTGAGGTCGTCGTCCATCGCCCCCTCGAGCTTCGCGTCGAAGCCCTCGAGCTCCGCCTCGAAAGGCGCTGGCATGGCCGCCTTCTCGGCCGGCTCGGCGAGGCGCTCGCCCATGCGCTGCAGAGTCCCGTAGCAGTAGGCGACGCGACGCTCGGCGTCTTCGAGACCAGGGAAGCCGATCAGTCCGCCCTGCTCGTCGATGGCGACATCGAAGCCGATCGGCGCTCGATAGTGCGTGCCCAGGAGGTAGTAGCGAAGGGCCTCGGGCTCCACGTGCTCCAGCACCTGGCGGATCGTGAAGAAGTTGCCAGCCGACTTGGACATCTTCTCCTTGGCGATGTTGACGAACCCGTTGTGGAGCCAGAACCGCGCAAAGGCAACGCCCCGAGCCGCCTCGCTCTGCGCAATCTCGTTCTCGTGGTGGGGGAAAATGAGGTCCATCCCGCCACCGTGGATGTCGAGACCGTCGGGCAGGTAGCGGAGGCTCATCGCCGAGCACTCGATGTGCCAGCCCGGCCGGCCCTTGCCCCAGGGGCTGTCCCACGAAGGCTCACCGGGCTTGGCCGCTTTCCACAGGGCGAAATCCAGCGGATCCTGCTTCTCCTCGTCGATCTCGACCCGCGCGCCGCTGCGCAGGTCGTCGAGCTTCCGCTTCGACAGCTTGCCGTAGGGCGCGAAGCTGCGCACGGAGAAGTAGACGTCGCCGCCCTTCACGTAAGCGTGGCCCTTCTCGACGAGAGTCCTCGTCATCTCCACGATCTCGGGCAGGTGGTCGGAGACCCGCGGCTCGACGTCGGGGACGAGGCAGCCGAGCCTCTCCATGTCGGCGGCGTACTCGCGGGCGAAGCGAGCGGCCAGAGCGATCGGATCCTCGCCGAGCGCGGCCGCTCGCTGGATGATCTTGTCGTCGATGTCCGTGATGTTGCGGACATAACGCACCGGGAACCCTCGGTGGCGGAGGGTGCGGTACAGGACGTCGAAGGCGACGTAGCAGCGCGCGTGGCCTACGTGCGACAGGTCGTAGACGGTCGGGCCGCAGACATACATCCCGACCCGACCTGGAGCTCTCGGCTCGAAGACAGCCTTGTCTTGCGTGAGGGTGTCGTGCAGACGAAGCGCCATCGCAGATTGCCGAGTGTGCCTCGCCACGCAGGGATCGGCAAGACGAGCGCTGATGAGGATCGGAGAAACCGGAGGCCGTTACTGGACGGGAACGGCGGGAGGAGGCGGCGGGGGCGCGCTCGTGTCCTGCACGGGAGTCACGTAGGTCGGCTGGGCGACCTGCGGCTCTCCGAACTCCGGGAACGATCCGAAGCTGAAGCCCACGCCGAAATTGAAGAAGGTGATGGCCTCGCCCTCGTCCATGCCGGCGACGCTCCTCGTCCACTCGAAGCCCGGAGTGATCGCGAACCTGTCGCTCACACGGATCTGGAAGTTCGCGCCGCCGCCGACGAAGAAGCCGTTCGCGGCGGTGTCGATGTCCTCGTTGAAGACGACCCAGTAGGAAGCCTTCGGGTAGAGCGTCAGGGTCGTCATCTCGCCGAAGTTCAGGGAGAAGAGGACCGGCATGTTGATGTAGGTGAAGGCGAAGACGAAGGGCATCGAGAAGCCAGGGTCGATCGCGAGGTCGAAGGCGTCGGTTCGGACGAGCTGGATCTTGAAATCGGCACCGAAGCTCCCGGCGGTGGAGGCCTTGAAGCCGAGGTCGAGCATGTCCGCGACGCCGATCCGCGCGATGTAGCCCGGGAACGGAACGGCGACGAAGCCGATGGAGTCGCAGACGTCATCGCCCTCGGCGTCCACGCAGTCCGGGTCATCGACGTTCAGCCCTATGAACTCCACGCCGGCCGTGTGCTGGACCGACCCGGCGGGCACGGTCCGGGCCGTGGTCCACGTCTGGGAGGACGGGCAACCTAGCAGCATCATGGAGCAAACGAACAACAGCGCGAAAGCTGGGGCAAGGCCTCTGGACCGCATGAACCCTCCGTTCTTCCGTGGTTTGGAGCCGGCGCCTGCGCGAAGGTCCCCGAAGACCCCTCGCGCTGTCAAAGAAACGGCGACCGGGGACCGTTTCATTCAGAGCGGAGCATTGCTCCTGCCGCACATTCCCGAACTGACAGGAGTCAGTTTTCGGGGGACGAGGTTAACAAGTTCACGAAAGGAGGGGTATCTTTCGCGGCGTGCTGCTGCGAATCCTGGATGCATCCGGCGCTCCTCTCGAGCGTCTTTGTCGCAGGGGCGAGGCGGACCTGGCGCGGGTCGAGCCGGCGGTGCGGGAGATCCTCGACCGCGTACAGCGGGAGGGCGACGAGGCGCTGGTCACGTTCGCGGCGCGGTTCGAAGGCCGAGCCCAGCGGCCCACGGAGATCGAGATCCCGCCGGGGCGCGTGAGGGCGGCCGCCGCCAGCGTGGCGGCCGGCACGATGGAGGCGCTGAGGTTCGCCGCGGGGCGGATCCGAGCGTTCCACGAGCGCGCGATGGAGCGCGAGCGCGATCTTTCGTTCGAAGAGGGAGGGGTCGAGCTGGGCCAGCTAGTGACGCCCCTCGCGAGCGCAGGCGTCTATGCACCAGGCGGAAAGGCACGCTATCCCTCGACGGTCCTGATGGCCGCGGTGCCCGCTGCGGTCGCGGGAGTGGCCGAGGTCGTCCTTTGCAGTCCGTCGCCCACGCCGGAGGTTCTGGCCGCCGCCTCGATCGCCGGCGTGGCGCGCGTCTTCGACGTCGGCGGGGCGCAAGCCATCGCGGCGATGGCGTTCGGGACGGAGACGATCCCGGCGGTCGACGCGATAGTTGGGCCCGGGAACCTCTACGTCGCGTGCGCCAAGAAGCTGGTCTCGGGCCGATGCGCCATCGATGGGATCGCCGGGCCCTCGGAGGCGGTCGTCCTCGCGGACGACCACGCGGTCCCGAGCCGCATGGCCGCGGATCTCCTGACGCAGGCCGAGCACGACGAGGAGGCATACGCGATCCTGGTGACGACCTCGCGGAAGCTCGCGGCGGCCGTGCAGGTCGAGGTCGAGCGGCAGGTCGCCTCCCTGCCTCGCCGCGCGATCGCGGAGCGCTCGCTGGCGGACAAGGGAGCGATCCTCGTCGCCGAGGATCTCGACACGGCTGTCTCGGTCTGCTCGCGCATCGCGCCGGAGCACCTGACGATCGTGACGGCCGATCCGGCTGGCGTCCTCGCGAAGCGCCCGGTCGCGGGCTGCATCTTCGTCGGCCCCGACACGCCACAGACCGCGGGTGACTACGTTGCCGGGCCATCGCACGTCCTTCCGACCGGCGGTGCCGCCCGTTTCGGCGCCCCGCTCGGCGTCCATCACTTCCTGCGCCGCTCGTCGCTCGTGCGGTACACGTCCGCGGCACTGGAGGCGCAGGCCGAGCCGATGACGAGCCTCGCCCGCCTCGAGGGTCTCGAGGCCCACGCCCGCGCGGTCGAGATCCGGCTCGCTCGCGGACCCAGGACCTGATCTACTACCTTCGGCAATCGTCGCGCGGTGCGAAGATTCTGCGGCGCGCGCCAGAAGGGCGAGGGCAGGCGGGCTTTGCCCAGTCCCGTGGGCCCCGGCTCCGCTACGCTCCGCCGCCACGGGAACCCAACGGGAGCCCCGGAGCGAGGTGGGGTGCGGGGAGGCGCGAGCGGCAGCGAACCGCCTCCCCGCTCTATGACCCCGAGCGTCACTCGCGAATCGCGACCAGGCCTCGCTCGCCCACGGCGATGACGCGCGGACCGCAGCGAGCCACGGCGATCAAGAGCTCGTCGGGAACCAGGAGCTCGCGGCGCCAGGCGCCACCCGGCTCGCGGTACCAGGCCACGCCCCCCGGGCGACCACCGGGCGGGCTCGCGCGGCCGACCGCCACGGCGCCCGACGGCGGAGCGGCCGCGACCCCGGTCAAGCGCATCTGGAGCTGGCGGAGCTCGCGGATCAGACGGCCGTTCTCGATCGTCCAGGCCGTGTCGATCCCCACCGCGACGAACCCCCGGGGGGTCTCGTCCATCGCGAGGATTCGGGGGTGCACGTCCTGGGCCGGAAGGAGCTGCACGAGAAGGTCGCGGTGGCTCCAGAGGAGTGGCGTCGAATCGAGGACGAGCAGCACCTTGCCGCTGCGAGTCCGCAGCACCTGAAACACCGCCGGGGCGAGCTCGAGGCGGCGCTCCGTCCAGGCGTCGGCCGAGCGCTCCGCCGCCCAGCCCACCGAGCCCGCCGGCGACTCGAGGAGCCCTCCGACCACGAGGCTGTCCTCACCGACGACGGCGATGGACCTGACGTGGGCCTTCTCTCGCGGCAGCGCGGTCCGCTTCCACGCCCCCAGACCTCGCCGCTCGAACAGGGCTCCCGCGCCGCCCACGATGGCGCCGTGCGGGCCGACCGCCAGAGCGTGCAGGTCGATCGACAGGGGCGCCTCGACCGTCGCCTCTCCGGATGGCGCGAGCCTCACGACGGTCCCTCGGTCGCCGACGGCGAGCGCCGAATCGCCCGCGCAGGTCACGGCGCGGAGCGTCGCCGATCCGACGTGCGACGTCCTCCAGTGACTCTGGCCGTGGGCGGCCGGCTCCGCGATCGAGTCCGGACCCTCGATCTCGCCAATCTGCGAGTGATACGGCGCGCTGTCGCAGCCCGCGAGGACGAGAAGGACGACGAGCGACGAGCGCACGCCCGAACGATAGCCCATCGTCAGGGTCGCGCGCCCTGCGCGATCCACGTCGCGATCAGCCGGAGGTCTTCGAGCGGAAGTGGCGGCAGGCCGAGGGGCATCCCGACGGGCGCCGCGTCCCGAACGCGTCTCGATCCCGGCAGCAGGTGATCGCGAAAGATCGGAACGAGGTCGCGGGGTGCCTCGGCGTGCCGGCGGAGCAGCCGGGCGATCAACGGTGGCGGGCCACCGTCGGTCGCCTCCAGGATCGAGCGCCGGCCGCCGGACCATGGTCGAAACGCCCCCGCCTGCACGCCTTGCCAGGTCGACAGGTCGAGAGCCATCGGAGCGAAGCCGAGCCCCACGACCGTCCCGACGGCCGTCGTGTGAGCGTGGCAGTGGATGCACGATCGACCGAAGATCCGGCGGACCGCCGCGAAGCCGACCGGCTGTGAGGCGGGAGTGAGCTGCGAGAGCTCCGGGGGGCGTGCCGCGACGACTGCCGGTCCGGGATCGCCGAGAAAAAGAAAGTCACGAACGGCGACCGCATCGTCGGCATTCAGCTCGGGACGCGGCATCGTGGTCTGCGGATCGACCGACGCGGGGTCGAGGATCCAGACCAGCGCTCTGGCCGGCTCGAGCCGCTCGCGCACGTAGCGGAGGTTGGGTGCGAGAAGGGCCTGGGCGCGCATCCCGCGGTAGAGCCGCCCGTCGGCTCCCATGCCGAAATCGGCGTTGCCGAAGACGTGGCACGACGGGCAACCCGCGGCGGCGAAGACGCGGCGCCCGCGCTCCACGCGCGAGCGGTCCGGGGGCGGCGTGGACGGCTCCGCTTCCGGCGCCGGCGGCGCCATGCGGGCCAGGTAGGCGATGATCGCCCGGGCCTCGCCGGGGGAGACCGGCAGCCGCGGCATGGATTCCTCGAGGTGCGGGCGCACGTCGTGAGGATCTTGCACGTACCTCTCGAGGTACTCGCGACGGAGCCTGCGCGTCACCCGGGACAGGTCCGGGACGCGGACGAAGTGCGTCGCCGTGCCGATCCTGCGGACGCCGACGCGCAGCCGCCGTGCCAGAGATTGGTGGCAGCCCGTACACCCGGAGCGCGCATCGAACCCCGGCATCTCGTGGCACTCGGCGCACCCGAGCCGCTCGATCGCTTCGCGACCCTCGGCGACGACGTCTGCGCGAGCCAGATCGGTGGCGGCGAGGACGGCCGCCGCGAGCAGTCCGGCCGCGCAGGAACGCGCCATGCTACTGCGTCGCGACCGACGCCCTCGGAACGGTCGGCAGGAGGTCCGCGTACTCGGCGAAGCTCTCCTCGAGCACCTCGTTGGCGCTCCGCAGCGCCTCGGCCCTGACGAGCGCATCCAGGCGCTCGGCGCGGGTCGCGGCCGACAGGCTGGAGACGATTTGAGCTCCGTAGCAGACGACCGGGTCGGCGACTGGATCCTCGGGCGCGCACGCCTGGACCAGGAACGTCGCCGCCGTCCGAGCCGCCGCGGCCCGGCGACCGGAGCGATGGAGCGCGATCGCCAGGCCCACCCGGGACGAGCCGTCGTCCGCCTCGGGGTCCAGGTCGAGCGAACGCCGGTAGCTCACGACGGCCCGCGCCGCAAGGCCCAGACGAAGCTGGACCTCCGCGAGGAGCGAGAAGGCGTAGCCCCTCTGCCACTCGGGCACCAGGCCCCGTCGAAGGCTCGAGACGAGCTTGGAGTGAGCCTTGCGGAGCTTCCCTTCCTCGATCAGGTCGGGGACCTCGTCGAGAGGCGATGGTGGCGCGTCTCCCGCTCCGCAGAAGCCGGATGGGGCCTCGTACGCGCGGCCGCCGAGGGCGTCTTCCTGTCGAGAGCCTCCGGACGTGTCGCCGGTCGAGTACGCTGCCCCGGCGCCGGGGGGATCGGGCTCTGCCCGCGCCGCTGCCGGCGCCGCCAGCACGATCGCGACGAGCAGCGCGGGCGAGATCGAAGGCAGACGAGAGCCTCTGGGCATTGCGACCTCCTCCATGGTGTTGCCCCTTCGCCTACGACAACGGGCCAGGGCGCGGGTTCCTCCCCACGTCCTCTAGTCGCTCAGGCCGCCGTCCGGGATCGCGAAGATCGGTACCACTGCACGCTGCGCTCGAGCGCGTCTTCGAAGCCGACCCGAGGCTGCCAGCCGAGATCACGGCGGGCGCGCGCTGCGTCGAAGAAGAGATCGCGGGCTGCGACCGCCACTCGGTATCGTGTCAGCATGGGATCCCGGCCGGGAAGGACGACACCGCTCAGACGTTCCCAGAGGACCGCGGCCGGATAAGCGATCGAGGAGGGGAAATCGGTGAACGAGCAGGGCTTGCGGAGCGCCTGGGCGATGGCCTCCAGCACTTGCCGCCAGGTCACGCGGCGACCGTCCGACAGGACGTAGATTCGACCTGCCGCCCGAGGGTGCTCGCCCGCGAGCGCGACCCCTTCGGCCAGGTTCTCGACGTAGGCGGTGCAGATCACGGCCCGCCCTCCGTTGACTATCGCGAACCGGCCGCCCTCGAGGGCCGCGGCGATCCGCGCGAAGCCCGCCCGATCGCGGGGTCCAAACGGGAAGAGCCCGGGACGCACGATCACGGTCTCGATCCGGCCCGAAGCCCACGCGCGCTCGAGTATCTCCTCGCCCCGCCGCTTGGACCTGCCGTACTCGAAGACCTCCTGGTCTCGCGGCGTCTCCTCGTCGCCCGCCGGGTGGCCGCGGTATGCGTGCACGGCCAGAGAGCTCATGAACAGGAGGCGCCGCGCACCGGCGGCGATGGCGGCCTCTACCAAGCGCTCGGTCCCTCGAACGTTGATCTCGTCGAAGGTCTGCCTGGGGCCGTAGTCGGAGACGTAGGCGGCGAGGTGAAAGACGACCTCGGCGCCCTGAACCGCTCGATGCAGCGAGGGCACGTCGCGCAGGTCCGCCCTGGCGAGCTCGACGTGGATCCCGTCCAGGTTCTCGAGCCCCGTCCCCGGCTGGACGACCGCCTTGACCGCGTGACCGCGGCGGACCAGCTCGGCGCAGAGGTGGGAGCCGATGAATCCGTTGGCCCCAGTCACCACAACCCGCATCGCACGAGCCTCCGACAGCGGCGACGATCAGTGCTGGCCGCACCGGCGCGCCGCTGCCAGCGAGCATGAACGGAAAAATGCCCTCTGGCGAGCACCGGCGAGAGAAAAAGGCGCGCGGCGAACGTCCTCGATCGCGAGATCGCGAACTTTCGTCGGCTGGCGACGTGAAGTTGCGAGATCGCGCGCTACCATTGGTGTGGCCCTCTTCGAGGGTCGAAAGCTCGCCGCGACTGTAGACGCCAATGTCACCTACCACTATCCTCCACCCCGATCCCAATTTCGGGCCCACTACGCGCGGTCTGTCGCAAATGCAGAAGAACTACGTCCTCGACACCAACGTCCTCCTCCACGACCCTGGGGCCATCTTCAGGTTCGAGGAGAATCAGGTCGTGATCCCGATCTACGTCATCGAGGAGATCGACCAGTTCAAGAAGGAGATGTCCGAGCTCGGCCGCAACGCGCGGCAGGTCGCACGCTACCTGGATGACTTCCGCGAGAAGGGGGGATCGCTGTCGAGAGGCGTCGATCTGCCTGGTGGCGGGTCGCTCAGTGTGGCGGTGCCGAAGGAGCGCCGGACCGGACGGCTCGACTCGGCCGCGCAGGACAACGCGATCGTGCAGGTCGCGCTCGACCTGCGCGACTCGGACCGCAGCAAGCCCACCGTCTTCGTCACGATGGACACGAACCTGCGGATCCGCGCCGACGCGCTCGGTCTGGCGGCCGAGAACTACGACAGCGGAAGGGTGGACATCGACGAGCTGTACTCGGGGCTGACCTCCCTCGACGTTCCGGCGGCGGAGGTCGACGAGCTGTACGCGCGGGGCGAGGTCAAGCTGAACGGCCAGTCCAGGTCGGGGGGACGCTTCCCCAACGCCTGCGTGCTCCTGCGCGACGAGACGAACCCCGCCCACACCGCGCTCGGGCGGATGGACCCGCTCGTGTCGAAGGTGATGCCGCTGCGGGTGCCGCGCGAGGGCGTCTGGGGGATCCGGCCGCGCAACAAGGAGCAGTCCTATGCGCTCGACCTGCTCCTCGACGACAGCGTGAAGATCGTCAGTCTCGTGGGCAAGGCGGGAACCGGGAAGACGCTCCTCGCCATCGCCGCGGGCCTGAGGAAGGTCGCGGACGAGAACATCTATACCAAGCTCCTGGTCTCGCGGCCGATCTTCCCTCTGGGTCGGGACATCGGCTATCTGCCCGGGGACATCGACGAGAAGCTGAACCCATGGATGCAGCCGATCTTCGACAGCATCGAGTACATCATGGGGATAGGCCGGAGCGGCGATCGCAAGGCGGAGACCCGATCGTTCGCGGAGCTGCTCGACATGGGCCTCGTCGAGGTCGAGCCCTTGACCTACATCCGGGGCCGTAGCCTGCCGAACCAGTTCCTGGTGGTCGACGAGGCGCAAAACCTCACGCCCCACGAGGTCAAGACGATCATCACCCGCGTGGGCTCGGGCACGAAGATCGTCCTCACGGGCGACCCCTACCAGATCGACAACCCCTACGTGGACGCGTCGTCCAACGGCCTGACCTGCGTCGCCGAGCGCTTCAAGATGGAGAAGATCTCCGGCCACATCACGCTGACCAAGGGCGAGCGCTCGGAGCTGGCTGAGCTTGCCGCGAACCTGCTGTGAGGGCGCTCGCCAGGCGAGCGAAGGCGGATTCATTCCGCCGTAGCGAGCGGGGGGTCTGGGGGGGCCGCAGGTCCCACCAGCTCGATGCCCGCTCGGAGCTGGCTGAGCTTGCCGCGAACCTCTTGTGAAGTCGGAAGGAAGCTGCCTCCGGAGATCCTGAGGGCAGACCAGGCGCTCGTGCGCGCCTCGGTGGCGCTCGACTGGATGGCCGCCGCCACGCCGGTCGACGCCGCGGGCGAGCGCGTCCGGTTTGCCGTTTCGCTCGAGGCCGGCGGGGTGCCCGAGCCGCGGTACACCTATCGCAAGATCGCCGTGCCGGGGCCCCTCCGGTCCGAGCTTCTCGGTCACCTCTCATCGATCGAGCCGGACAGCTCGCCTCTCGCTGCCTGCCTCGCGCGGAAGATCCGCGAGACGCTGCTCGTGGCGGACCTCGTCGAGGCCGTGGGCACGCCGCGCTTCGCCGCGGTCTCGGCGACGCTCTTCGGAGAGCCCGTGCGGCGGGTGATCCGGATCGCGCGCGAGTGGGCGAACGGAAGCGCGGTCCCCGAGGAGCGCGAGGTTCCGGCCGAGGGCCCCGATTCGCTGGCCTCGGCGCTGTCCGCCGAGATGCGCCATTACGGGATCGGCTGGCCCGTACGCCGGGATCGGCGATTCGCCGCCACCGTGGTGCTCCGCCAGGGAGCCCTCGTGCTGGGCGGCGCCGGGTGGGTCTCCCGCGAGGAGCGCGATCGACTCTGCGCGCACGAGGTCGGCGTGCACCTGGTGGCCGTCTCGAACGCGCTCGCGCATCCGCTTGGCCTCTTCGCCCTTGGAACCGCGGGTTACCTCGCGGACCACGAGGGTGCCGCCATCTGCGCGGAGGAGGCGCGCGGCACGCTGTCGCAGTACCGCCGCGCGCTGCTCGGCGCTCGCGCGCTGGCCGCGGCGGCCGCCCTGGCGGGAGAGCCCCAGGGCGAGCTCGGCCGCAGGCTCGTCGACGAGCACGGCCTTTCGCCGTGGGACGCCGCCGTGGCGGCCGAGCGTGGTTACCGAGGGGGCGGGCTCGCCAAGGATCTCTGCTACCTGTCGGGCTACGAACGGGTCAGGGCCGCGCTTCGCACGCTCGACCTCGGCGCGTTCCTGTCAGGAAGGATGAGCCTCGATGACGTCGCGCTGGTCCGAGCGCTCATCGACGCGGGAGTCCTTCCCGCACCGCGCCGCGTGTCACGCGAGCTCGCGGCATCGACCCGAGCCTCGGGTCAGTCCCGCTGGACGACGGCCACATGCGCGAGGTCGCCCGGGCGCACCACGAGGGCCACGGTCCGATCGAGGCCGAAGCCCGACCAGCGCACCAGCAGGAGCGGCCACGCGTAGGCGCGGACGTCCTTCCTGACGAGGTCCGGCTCGCTGCCGAAAGCACGAGCGGCGGTCCGTGCCTGCACGAGGGCGTCGCCGAACGAGTGGCCGAAGAACTCGGGCTCCAGCTCGAACGTGTCCCGGTAGGCGCTGCCGCCGCGGCGTGGCTCGAGGTCGATGCGCAGGCACTCGGGGGGATCTACGGCAGGATCGATCAAGCGGGTGACGCGCTCCTCGATGGAGAACGGGAGCGACGGGACGTAGGCGTAGCGGAGGGTCTCGACGAGGTCGTGGACCTCCCGCAGCCGCACCCGCTCGACGAACCCCGTACCGCCGCAGAAGGCACACCCCTCGAATCCGGGCGGGCAGTACGGGCACCGGCTCGCCTCCGAGTCGAGTCTCGCCAGCAGCACACTGGTCACCCGGCTCTGCCAGTCGTCGGCCGGCTCGGGGACGAGCTCCGGCAGGTTGCCGACCGTCGACGACGGGACCCTGCTCTCGAGCTCACGGGTGGTGCGTCGGAGCGACCGTGCGACCAGGACCACGGCCGCGAGCTTGCGGGAGTCGGTCGGCTCGCGCTCGAGCAGGTCCACTCCGAAGGGGCTCCACCACGTCTGGACTTCGAGCTCGCTGCCCGCGGTCTTCAGCGTCTCGAGGAGCGGGATGTAACGCACGACGTCGTCCGGCGGCTGCGCCATCGAGGCCGAGTCTACGCGGTCTCGAGTCGCGGTGCGTGGTCCCATCGACGCGGGAATGCTTCGACCGCCGCGGCGCGCGTCGAGAGATCGCCGTCCTGGCTACGCGGCGCCTGCCTTGCGCTTGAGCGGGCCGACCACGCACTTCGGGACGAGGTCCTCGACGTCGCCGCCCAGAGCGGCGACCTCCTTCACGAGGGCCGAGCTGACGTAGAAGTACTCCTCGCCCGTCATCATGAAGATCGTCTCGACCTCGGGGGCGAGCTTGCGGTTCATGTTCGCCATCTGGAACTCGTACTCGAAGTCGGCGACCGCCCTCAGACCCCGCAGGATCACGTGGGCGCCGCGCTTGCGCGCATAGTCGACCAAGAGTCCGTCGAAGGAGACGATCTCGACGCGCGAGTCGCCGTCGAGCGCCTGGCGGATGAGATCCTGACGCTCGGCGAGGTCGAACAGCGAGGTCTTCTTGACGTTGCGCGCGATCGCGACGATGAGCCGATCGAAGACGTCGAGCCCCCTCTTGATGATCCAGACGTGACCATTCGTGATGGGATCGAAGGAGCCCGGGTAGATCGCGACTCTGCTCATGTCGGAGCCTCCGTGAGGCGGTAGAAGGACATCGTCGTGTCGCCGTATCGCCGAGAGTCGAAGAGCGCGAGACCGGGCGCGGCCGGCGGCGCGTCCCGGGTCGCGTGCTCGGCGACGACCGTGGCTCCCGGAGCAGCAACCGCCACGACCGCCTCGAGCGTCCGTGGGAGCAGGCCGGAACCATAGGGAGGATCGGCGAGGACCAGGTCGAAGCCGCGAACCGGGCGCGGCGCGCTCAAGGGTCCCGCGAGCGCGGCGAGAACCTCCATTCGCAGGATCGTCGAGCGACTCCCGACGCCGGCCTTTGCCACGTTCTGTTCGAGAACTCGCGCGACGCGGCGGTCGCCTTCGACGAAGGTCGCGCTTCGCGCTCCTCTCGACAGCGCCTCGATCCCGAGCGCGCCCGTGCCGGCGAAGAGATCGAGCACGCGCAAGCCGTCGATGTCGCCGAGGATCTGGAAGAGCGCCTCGCGAACGCGGTCCGGAGTGGGTCGCGTGCTCGAGCCCGGCGGCGGGCCGCGCAGCACGCGGCCCCGCGCCTCACCCGCGATCACTCGCATCCGAGCCGCCACCCGCCCCGAGGCCGAGATCGACGCGCCAGGCGTCTCCCTCCGGGACCATGAAGATCGTCGCGCGCTGGCGCGAGGTGCCCGTGACGACGAGCTCGACACGATCCGGCGTCCTCTGCTTCACCTTCACCTTCTTCGGGACCCACTGCACGAGCACTCGGCCGTGGGCGAGCATCTGCGCGCCGGTCGTCCTGGGGCCGCCGGACGCCATGACCTGACGGGCCCTGCGGTCGAGCTCCCTGCGATCGGCCGGCGACAGGAGGGAGTAGACCCGCTCGAGCTGCTCCTCGTCGTCCGTCGATGCGACCACGGCGGCCGCGAACTGCTTGAATGCGCCTTCGGGGGTCGAGTCGCTGGGGCCACCGCAGCCGAGAAGGATGAGAAGCGCGATCGGAGCGAGGCGGATCATGGTCGGGCCCTGCTCCCGATCCCCATCCGGTCGCGGACCTCGCCCATCGTCTCGGCGGCGATCGCACGGCAGCGGGCGCCACCAGCGTCGATGACCTGGTGCACCTCGTCGGGCCTGGACTCGAGTGCGCCGTACTTGTCCCGGATCGGGCCGAGCCTGCGGCCAAGACTCGTCACCAGGAGCTGCTTGCAGTCGCCGCAGCCGATCTTCGCGCTCCTGCAGCCCTCGTCGATCTCTGCGACCTGGTCGGGCGGCGTCAGGCTGCCGTGCAGCGTGAAGAGGTTGCAGACCTCGGGGCGGCCAGGATCCGTGCGGCGCAGCCGCTGGGGATCGGTGAAGGCGCCGCGGAGCTTGCTCGCGATCTGCTCGTCGGTCTCGAGGAGCCCGATGTGGTTGCCGAGGCTCTTCGACATCTTGGCCTTCCCGTCGAGGCCGAGGACGCGCGGGGTCTTCGAGAGCACGGGCTTCGGCTCCACGAGGTACTCGCCGAAGCGAGCGTTCCACTTTCGCGCGATCTCGCGGACGAGCTCGAGGTGCTGTACCTGGTCCTCGCCGACGGGAACGACCTGGCCGTGGTAGAGGAGGATGTCCGCGGCCTGAAGGACCGGGTAGTCGAAGAGGCCCACGTTCACGTTTGCCTTGTGCTGATCGCTCTTCTCCTTGAACTGCGTCATCCGGCCGAGATCGCCCATGGGCGTCACCGTGTTGAGCAGCCAGCACAGCTCGGTGTGCGCGGGAACCGCGGATTGCACGAAGAGCGTGGTCCGCTCAGGGTCGATCCCCGACGCGAGGAAGGCGAGCGCCAGCTCGAACACGCGTTTCGGCATCTCGGCCGGCTCGTACGGAATGGTCAGGGCGTGGTAGTCGACGATGCAGACGAAGCTGTCGTAGGTCTCTTGCAGGCGGACCCAGCTCTCGATCGCCCCCAGGTAGTTTCCGAGGTGGATGGACCCGGTGGGCTGCATGCCCGAGAAGCTCCGCTCTCTTCGTGACTCGCGCATGGGTATCGTAGGATCGGTATCACGGACCGGGGGGCTGCGCACGCGCGGCCGACCCCCGGGGCAACCGCCAGGGCAGTCCCAGGGGCCCGCGCCTCCGGTTCGCTTCGCTTCGCTTTGCCGCCGGCCCGATTCAAGCTGAGTCGACCTTCTAGACCACTTCGGCGCGCGATCTCGCCCGAGGCAGCGGAAAACGCTGGGCAGACCCCTCCCTTTGATGGCATGTCGAACTTGCTCCAAACGCGATGCGGGGTGGGCTCCTGCGCCCTCGGCGTCGCGCCGACGCGAGAGAACCACCGTCGCTGTGGATGCAGCGGCCGGCGCAGGCGAGCACCGATCGAATCTGGCGGCTCTCACTCGAATGTTGCGCTGGGTTCTCGGGTCGGGTTAACGAAGGCCATGCGGATGGCAGTCGCGAGCATCGTCCGGGTGCGAAGCCGGGGCACCGCCTCACGGTCGATCGCGACGGTTGGAACCGTGCGCATGATCGCGGCCTTCGCTGCGCTCGTTGCGGTCCCTAGAGTGGCGGACGCGCGCTCGATCGCCGTGCTTCCGCTGTCGGCCCAGAGCGTCGACGCCGCCCGGGCCTCCCGGGTCGCCGAGGCCGTCGCGGTGGCCCTGCGCGAAGGCGGAAACGACGTGCTCGGGCCCGCGGAATCGGCCCGCGAAGTGGACGAGCGCAGCCCGGGATGCATGGCCTCGATGCGTCTCGCCTGCAGGACCGAAGCCGCAGCGCTCATGGGGCGCGATACCATCGTCTCGGGCCGACTCGCGCGGGATCCGTCGACCTCCGACCTGACGCTCTCGCTCGAGGCCGTCGACGTGTCGTCCGGGCGGACGATCGCGGAATCCACGCATGCGGCCGTGGGCGCGGCCGCCGGCGCCGACGACGAGGAGCTCGACGCGCTGGGGCGCTCGGTGGCGACCAGCCTCGCCGACCGGCTCCCGGCGCCTCTCGGGAGCGCCCAGCTCTTCGTCCAGAGCGATCCGCCCGGGGCGTCGATCCGGATCAACGGGCGAGGAGTCGGGCGCACGCCCTGGAGCGGCAGCGTCCCGGAGGGCCCTTCGCTTCTCGTCTTCGAGATGGCCGGGCGCACGACCGAGACCCGTCACTTGCTGCTCGCGGCGGGCGAGCTCGAGACGATCGAGATCAGCCTGCCGTCCGCGGGCGGAGCGGTGGGCGGCGGGCAACGCAGCCGCTCGCATCGCTTCGACGTCCTCGACGGGATCCTCACGGGGCTGGCGGCCGTGGGCATCGTGGGAGGCGCCACGATCGCGGTTGCCTCGGTCGCCCCCGGGACGAGCTGTGACAGCGAGCGCGTGGACGCCGACGGCGATTGCCAGTGGATCACACGGCCCGGCAACCTCTGGCCTGCGGCCGCGATGATCACCGCGGGGGCCGCGGCGGGCCTGACCGTGCTGATCCGGTTCGTCGAATGAAGGAAGCTCGAGTCAGAACGGCGTCCAGCAGCTCGGCGGCGGTCGCTCGTCCGACGACGGCACGCGTGGTGCTCTCGATCTGCTGGATCGTCGCCGCCTGTTCCCTGTCGTCCTGTCGCCAGCGGGCCCTGAATCCGGACTATGACGAGCCGGCCGCGGACGCTGGTGGCGAGGGCGAGGGCGAGGGCGAGGGCGAAGGTGAGGGCGAAGGCGAGTGCCCCGCCTGCCAGCGTCCGACTCCCGCTTGCGGAGCCGACTCCGATTTCCTCTGCGTCGAGTGCCTCGAGGACTCCGACTGCGACGAGCCTCTCGGCCGTTGCGGGCCGGACCGCACCTGCGTCGAGTGCCTCGCCGAAGGGGACTGTCTCGATCACTGCGACACCGAGACCCGCGCGTGCGTCCGGTGCCGCGACCACGCCGATTGCACCCAGCCGCTCCTTCCGCGATGCGACGATGGCCACGAGTGCGCGCCCTGCGAGCCGGCCGGGAGCGAGTGCGGCGATCAAACGTGCTTCGCAGACAACCCGACGGAGGGTGACGACGCGAGCGCGCCGCTCCTCGCGGGAGCCTGCGTCGCCTGCAACGTCGAGGGCGATTGCGCCTCCCCCGCCGAGTGCGATCCCTGGGATCACGAGTGCGTCGAGCCACCCGAAGAGCCGGTGGGCCACTGCCAGCCCTGTCGCATCGACGCCGATTGCGACCGCGAGATGCGCTGTGTCGAGCTGCGCTACCCCCAGGGCGACGAGGACGCCGATCTGGTCGGGACGTTCTGCGCCTTTCAGTGTGGCCTGAAGCTCGACGCGGCCGGGTGCAGGGCCGCCGCGGGCCGCGGCAACGAGTGCCGGAGGGCCCTGCCGCGGAGCGGGGACGACGCCGGCGACTTCTGCCTTCCCGCCGCCACGACCTGCCTCGCCTACGGCATGCAGGACCGGCGCTGCGACACCGACGCCGACTGCAGCTGGGACGGGCTCCTCGGGGCGAGCGACGGAGAGTGCGTCGACCAGACGCTCGAGTGCAGCAAGTGCACGTACCGTTGCGAGTCCGACTCCGATTGTCCGTCGGACAGGGGCTGCGATGACGAGTCGGGCAATTGCCTGACGACCGAGAGCGGCTGCTAATTTCTCGGGGCTCGGCGCCCTCTGCTAGAATCGGCCCGCCTTGTCGGTCGAGATCACGGAGGACGTCCCGCTCTCGCTGGCGCCGCCACCGACGGGTCCCGACGCGGTGCCGCGACGTTTCGGCCGCTACACGCTCCTGCACCACCTCGCGCGCGGGGGGATGGGCGAGGTGTACCTGGCGGTCGTGGGCGATCTGCGCGGGTTCGAGCGGATCTGCGTGGTCAAGACGGTCCGACCCGAGTACGCGCGGCAGCGCTCCTTCGTGGAACGCTTCCTCGACGAGGGTCAGCTCCTCACGCGCCTGTCCCACGGCCACATCGCGCAGGTCCTCGACGTCGGGCGGCACGAAGACGAGTACTTCCTCGCGCTGGAGTACGTCGAAGGCAAGGACCTGGCGAAGACGATCGATCGGCTCTCCGAGCGCCAGCAGCCCATGCCGGTCGCCGTCGCGCTGCACGTGGGGATCGCGGTGCTCGACGCGCTCGCCTACGCGCACGCCAGGAAGGATCGGGACGGCAGGGACCTCGGGCTCATCCACCGCGACGTCTCGCCGCAGAACGTCCTCGTCTCCTACGAGGGCGACGTCAAGCTGATCGACTTCGGGAATGCGCTGACCGAGGTCCGCCGGCACGCCACCGCCGCCGGGATCATCTACGGCAAGCCCGGCTACATCGCGCCGGAGCAGGCCCGGGGCGAGAAGCCGGATCGTCGCTCCGACCTGTACGCGATGGGAGTGACCCTCTGGGAGATCCTCACCGCGAAGAGGCTCCTCGCGGAGGATCTGGACACGTTCTTGCCGCGGTTGCGGAAGGGGAAGGTCAAGCCCCCGCCGCTCGCCCGCGTCCGCGACGACGTTCCCTCCGAGATCGACCGGATCATCGCCAAGGCGATGGCGCCCGACCGCGAAGCCCGCTACCCGGACGCCGCGGCCTTCCGGGCCGACCTCGCGTCCGCGCTCGCCGCCTTCGCCCCCGGCGTCGGGCCGGCGACGGTCGCCGAGCTCATGCAGGAGATCTGGACCGCGGAGATCGCGGTCGAGCGCCGCCTGACCGGTCAGCTCCTAGAGCGGGCGCCGGGCGCGATCACCAACCCCATCGAGATCCCGTCGTCGCCGGGAGCCGGACCGGCGGGCGGGTCATCGACGCGCTACCGGATCCTGCGCAAGCTCGGCGAGGGCGCGATGGGCGAGGTGTTCGCCGCCGAGCACATCGACCTCGAGAAGGTCGTCGCGCTCAAGGTGCTTCACCGAGACTTCTCGCAGAACCAGGCGTTCGTCGAGCGGTTCCGCCGCGAGGCCCGGGCCGTCGCCAAGATCGGCCACCCGAACATCGTCCAGGTCACGGACTTCGGCGAGACGGCCGACGGCCGGGTCTTCTTCGCGATGGAGAAGCTCGACGGCGAGTCCCTCGAGTCTCGCCTCTCGAGGACGGGGTTCGTCCCGGAGGAGGACGCGCTCTGCATCGCCGAGGCGATATGCCAGGCCCTGGTGGCGGCCCACGGAGAGGGGATCGTCCACCGGGACCTGAAGCCGGACAACGTGTTCCTCTGCTCGGACGGCAACGTGAAGCTCCTCGACTTCGGCGTCGCGAAGACGATGGGGCTCGGACCGGAGCAGAAGCTCACGCGGGCGGGCGAGATCTGGGGCACGCCCGAGTACATGGCGCCCGAGCAGGCGGCGAACCGCGGCGTCGACGCGAGGACGGACCTGTACGCCGTCGGCGCGATGCTCTACGAGATGGTGACCGGTTCGCTCCCGTTCAGGGGGGCATCCGCGATAGAGATCCTGCACTCGCAGATCCACGATCCGCCCGAAGCGCCCTCGCGGCGCGCGCCGGAGCGTGCGATCCGGATCGCGACCGAGCGCGTGATCCTGAGGTCGCTCGGCAAGGACCCAGCGGGCCGCTTCCCGAGCGCGGAGGTGATGGCCGCCGAGGTGCACGCGGCGCTCCTCTCCCGGGCGCGGCGATCCAGCGCCGGAGCCCTGTGGGCCGCGGGCACGATCGTCGGAGTGCTCGGCGTCTTCGGCGCGCTCGCCGGCTGGAGGATCCTGGCACCCGGGGCCCTCGAAGCCACCGTGCCGCCGGCCGCTGGCGTGACGGCCGTGGCGGCGGAGCCGGCGCCTTCCCGTCCGGTCGCCGCCACGCCGGCGAGCGAGAGGTCGACGCCGGTGTCCGCCGTCACCGCTCCGGCCGCGACCGAGCTCGCGGCACCACCGGAGCTGCCGAAACCCCCGGGCCAGAGGGTCCAGCGGGATCCGATCACCGAGGCGCTCCTGAACGCGCGCCGCCTTCGCGAGCGGGGCGACCGGGAGGGCGCCGTCCGCGCGTCGCACGCGATCCTCCTCGAGCCCGGGGGCAGGCGCCTCGACGTCCAGCTCTTCTACGTCGAGGCGCTCTGGGCCAGCGGCAGGCGCGAGGAGGCAAAGGGCACGCTCAGGCAGGTCGCCCGGAGGCACTCCGAGAACCGCCGCGTGCAGGACCTCATGCAGCAGTACGGTGTGAGCCCGTGACGATGCTCCTCGCCGTCGACGTGGGAAACACCAACACCGTGCTCGGCGTCTACGAGGGCACGACGCTCGCGCGGCACTTCCGCGTGGAGAGCTCCCGCACCCGCACGAGCGACGAGTACGGGATCCTGTTCAGATCGCTCTTCGAGGCGAGCGGGCTCGACGTCGGTCAGATCGGCGAGGCGATCTGCGCGAGCGTCGTCCCGCCGCTCAGCGACACCGTCGTGCAGGCGATCCGCGCGTACTTCCGCGTCGAGCCCATGCTCGTCGGCCCGGGTCTGAAGACCGGAATGGCGCTCCTCGTCGACAACCCTCGCGAGGTAGGCGCGGATCGCATCGTCAACGCGGTGGCGGCCTTCGAGCGCGTTCGAGGAGGCGTCATCGTCGTCGACTTCGGCACCGCGACCACGGCGGACTGCGTGTCCCCCAAGGGCGAGTACCTGGGCGGAGTGATCGCCCCGGGGATGGTCATCTCCGCCGACGCGCTGTTTCGCGCCGCCGCCAAGCTCCCCCGCGTCGAGTTCGTCAAGCCACGCACGGCGCTCGGAAAGAACAGCGTCCACTCCATCCAGAGCGGGATCGTCTTCGGCTACGTCGGACTGGTGGACGGCCTGGTCGAGCGCCTCAAGGCGGAGCTCGGCTTCCCCTGCGCCGTCCTCGCGACCGGCGGCCTGGCCTCCGTCGTCAGCTCCGAGTCGCGCACCATCGAGGCGACGGACGAGTTCCTGACGCTCGACGGCCTGCGCATCCTCTTCGAGCGAAACAGGTAGCCGTCACTCGCCGAGGGTTCGGGGTTCAAGCCGTCGAGCCCGTGGATTCGCGTGAAAACTCACTCGCAGGTCGCGTGATCCTTCGCCTTGCTCGGTTTCGCGCACGATGCCAGAGTTTTCTCTGTCCGGGCGACGTCTCCCCGCACCTTGCGGGGGACATCTCCGCGTGCCGGGTCAAGTAAGGAGGGCCGAGATGATCGGAAAGTTGTTTCCTTGGGCGCTCTGTCTTGCGTGCGGATGCTGGACTAGCGAGTCCGAAGATCCCTCGGACCCAGGCCCCGGGCCCTTCGACGACGGCAATGGCGACGGAGCGCCTGACGCGATCGGGAATGACCCCATGCTGGACCGCGACTGGAATCCGGACGACCATGATGCCGACGGACTACCCAACGATCTCGATGTCGACGACGACAACGACGGCATCCTCGACGGCGCGCCCGCACCAGACCTGGTGGCCGCGGTCCGACCAATCGCCGAAGCCGAGTGCGAGGCAGTGGCGTCTTGTTGCGACGCGGGCTGGTCAGCTCAAGCCCTCGGAAACTGCGCCATCCAGACCACGGGGCGTCTCACAGTGGCGCTCGCGCAGGGTTGGTCCGAAGGTCTGTTGATGGCCGAGCGTGACGGGCTCGAGACCTGCCTTGCCGCACAGGCATTCTCCTGCGCGAGCGCGGAGCCGCGAACGGCGCCGTATGGCTGCAGCGAGTATCTGGTGGGGACACAGTCGCTCCGGGGAGCCTGCCACCGCTCGATCGAGTGCGATCCGGCGGCCTACTGCGAGACCGAGGACACGCTCGGCGAGCCCGCGGTCGGCCCCGGACCCTACCAGCTCGTGGTTCACCTTCCTTCTCGGGGATTTCAGCTGAAGGCATGCCTGCCTGACGCTGAGGTCGGGGGAACCTGCAGTCCGAGCGCCGGGCAGTGTTCCGACGGCCTTCATTGCCAGCGCAGCGATGCCGGCGATTTCTGCGTGCTCACGGTCGGTGAGGGAGGAAACTGCACGGTGGCCGGGACGGCTTGGCGCGCGGACGACTGTGGCTCCATGCTGTTTTGCGACGACACCGCCGCGGTCTGTGTGCCCGAGAGAGCCGCGCGCGCCCCATGCCGCGAGAACCGCGAGTGCCTCTCGAGTGAGTGCGACATCCGCACCGGGCAGTGTGAGGAGTTCGTGTTTCCCTACGACTACTGCGACGAGGGGCGCAGCTTCGATGCCGGTTAGGGTTCCGTGTCTTGTGGCAACCGGGGCAAGTGGTGGCCCGCGGGTGCCATGAACTGAAGCGACCGGACACGGCCATCGTGGAGATCGGTGCGCGTCCAGAATCGGCTCCGGAACCCGAGCTCGCGCCCGAAGCTGCGGCAGAACCGATTCGCCTCGGTCTCAGTGTCATGAACGGCCTCGACCCTGCATACTGTGGCCGAGCAGGCCAAGCCGGAGAGCGTGGTGCCTGCGAGTTCGGGTCTCTCCAGCCCCGCCTGCACCTTGGCCCAGGTCTCGCGTTCGAGTTGCGGTGCGGCGGCGCCCTCACGGACCATGTCCTCCAGGAGGGCAAGCCGATCCGCGACCTGCTCCTCCTCGTTAGGCGGCGGAGGCGATGCAGGCGTCGTCTGGGCGGTGGGCAGGTACATCTGGCCAGGGGCGTCGGCGTTGGTCGGTGGGCTTGCAGGCCAGTCGTCGGGCGAAATCGGGGCGTGGGCGCCTGAGCGCCGTCTGGGCAGACCGGACCGCTCGACCCTCTCGATCCGCCGCTCAAGATTCGCCAGGCGAGTGACCTCGCCCGCCCCCGGAGCCTGCCGGTCCGGAGAAGTTGCAGTGCGCACGACGAAGCCCGCCACCCCCGCGGCCGCTAGCGCAGTGATGGTCCGCCAGGTCACGACCGGACCTATCAAGTGCCCTCTTCCACTCTGAACGACACGATCTCTGCACCCGGTTCCATGCTGCACTCCAAGTAGTAGAAGCCGTCGCTCCAGGCGCTCGGCACGGTCATGTCCTGGGTCTGCCTGCCCCCGCCCGGTCCCCAATTGCCTGCCTCCTCGTCGCAGGTGGATCCGGTGGCCGTGCAGCTCACGATGTAGCAGTCGAGCTCCTCGCCCGCATCGAGCTGCATGGACACGTCCACGTCGGCAATGTCGCTCACCGTGCTGTCGCGCACAATGGGGCAAATCGCCCAGATGATGTTCCCCGAGGAATTCCGGATGCTGCCGTCCTCCCAAAGGTAGTCGTAGAAAGCGCTGCCCTGACTCGCGCCGTCGCGCGCAATGCACATGGAGCCGGGATACACCTTGGCGTCGTTGGCCAAAACTGACTGAGCTCCGAGTCCAATGTAGACGGTTGCGGCGACGGCGAGCGTGAAGCGGGCGATCTTCCCCATGGCGTTGTCCTCCTCGTGGAATCGAGGAGAGAAGAAGAGCATATTCCCGCTCTCCGCGACGTGAGGTTGTTCACGCACCTCAGCCGTGAGGTTTCACGCGGCGACTGCGGGTAGCGTGGAGCACGTGGGATACTCGCGTCCACGAACAGCCCCAATCGATTGAGGAGCAGGAGGTGCTCGCTGTCGAGCAGACCGAGGCGGGGGTCCGCTCAACCGGCGAGGTCGTGGTGCTCGGCGGCGCAGCGAACAGGGATCTGTGGCCGCGGATCGGCGCCTACGCGACTGCGCGCCGCGTCGTCCGTAACGGGACGGTCGAGGCGACGTGCCTCCGCGCCTGCACCCTCGCAGCCGCGGGCGCCGGGCTCCACACGGACCTCGCCATTGCGGTGCGGGCCATCGCCTCCTTGAGCGGGGCGATCGAGCCCGGCACGGCCGGGCCGACGGTGCCCTTCACTGGACGGACAGAGTAGTTGTCGCCGACCGGGCAGAGTATTGACGCTGATCACCCGGAGGCGGAGAGATCCTGACGCGGCAGTTGGAGCACCGCAAAGCGAAGGATGACGCGGCCACCGAGCGAACCTTCACGCGCCTCCGCGGTCTGGAGGGACTCTACTGCGTGGGGAGCGAATCCCTCGCTTTCGCATCTTGCTCCTCATCGTGCCCGGATCGATGCCCAGCCATGCCGCAGCTTGCGTGTCCGTGCGGGCAGCATGGAGGTTGATCCGGATCAGCGCGTCCTCGAGATCCTGCAGGAGCGTCGGCAACCTCACCTCCACTCGTACACCGCACCCTGGCACTGGCGAGAGCGGCCGTCGCTCCTGACCAAGCGCGCTTCGTAGCCCCGCGTGCGCCGCCACGAGGCGGGGAAGCACATTGCTGCACCAATCGGCGAACATCTCGAGTGGCAGAATGCTGTCCGTGAGTTCGAACCTCTCGACGATCACTCGCTCATGGGCCCGTCTCTGGTCGACGAGTATCCGCAGTGTCGCAGACGGCGCCCGCGAGCGCGCCAGCGCGCAACCAACCGCCCCCCGGTCGTGATCGAACGAAGCCTCCGCGACAATGATGTCCGGAGGCGCCTCATATGCCAGACGACCGGCATCTTCGGCGAGCCGCGCCATCCGAACGTCGCAGCCGAGTTCAGCCAGGGTGCCGCTGACTGCGGCCCGATTTTCTGCGTGCTCCAGGAGCAGAAGGACAATCGGCGCGGGTTGGAGCTTCGAGCTTCGAGCTTCGAGCTTCGAGCTTCGAGCTTCGAGCTTCGAGCTGGCCGTACGCGAATCCCATGCCGGGTTCTTCGTTCTCCTGCTCGCCTTGCCATCTCTGCTCCCGCGACCGCGCTGATCACCACGCGCACCCGTCATGCCGGGGCCGGGGCCCCGTGGAGCCCGCGCCCGGGCTGGAGCCAGCACCGAACTCGGTCGTCGCGCTCGTGGGTCAGAGGTCGGCATTCCCCTCGTATGCATGATCGTGCCGTGCCAAGATCCTGGCCCGTCCGCCCCTCCTGCTCGAGCGGGGAACGCAGGGGGGGATGCCGTGCAGAGGAAGTGAGACGTGAGACCCCTCTATTCACTCCGGGCGTATCGCGACCCGGCGAGTATGCCAATAGCCACGTTGGCCCAGGACTGGATGTCGGGCCCTGCTCAGGCTGCAGCTCGCGCGCCGCAGGCTCCCCCGAGGATCGCGGTCAGCTCGTCAGGTCGCTTTGGGTGCGCAACCGGCGGCTCGAGGCGGTTCTGACGGGCGCCCACGCCGGCCCAATGATGGATGTCAGGGTTCTTTGGATTTGCGACCCGGGTCGCCGAATTCTTTCCTATTCTCACGACCCATGAAGGCTCCGCCGGCCGTGTTCGTATTGGAGGACGATCCGCAGCAGGCGCGAGTCCTGGCCAAGCTACTCGAGCGTGCGGGAACCGCCGCCGAAGCGGTGAGCACCTACCACGCGGCGATGGAGTTCCTCGCGCGCTCGGCGCCGATAGCCGGCGCGATCGTGGACATACTGGTGCCGGGCGGCGACGGGCTGGACGTTGTGGCGGAGCTTCGGAAGAAATGGCCAACCATGCCCGTGCTCGTGACCACGGCCGTGTGCTCGACCGAGACCGCCAATCGGTGTTTCGAACTCGATGCCCGGTACCTCGTCAAGCCCTTCTTTCTCGAGCAGATCGTCGACTTCGGGGCGCAGGTGGTCGCCGGACGGATCGATCCGCTGAGAGCGAGGCTCGAGGCAGCTGCTACGGCCCTCGCAAATCGCGTGGGCCTTACCCAGGCGGACGAAGAGATACTGGTCGCCGCGGCGCTCGACGATCGGCGTGGCGACATGCAGCGCGGCCTCGGCATGAAGCTGGGAACCTTGAAGCGACACTTGGAGCGCATCTTCGAGCGCACGGGAGCCGACGATTTGCGTCACCTGGGCGCCATGGTCCGGCAAGTGGCCGTCGATTGGCCAGGGCCGCGCCGGAGTGATTCGAAGTGACGAGAATCAGAGCCGCAAGAGGAGCGCGAGGCGGTCGTTGCGAGCCGGAGCTGTCCGGGGCGGTCAAGAGCCCGGAGGACGAAAGGTAGTCGTCACTCGCCGAGGGCGAGCGCGGCGTCGAAGAGCTCCCCGAGCGTCGCCGGGGGAGACGACGGCGCTTCCTTGCGGACCTGCGCGACCGGTCCGCTCGCCGCGACCCTGGGCTCGAGGCGCAGCGCGGAGGGAGGCGCGGCGGGCGCGGGAGGAGAAGGCGCCGGCGGTGCCGGTGCCGGCTCGACGGCTCGAAGCGGGGGTTGCGAGGGCGTCCTTGCTCGCTCGTCGGTCCGCGGCGCATCCGGCGGAGCGGGCTCGACGGCGCGCAAGTGGAAAGGCGCGGCCGGCCTGGGGACCTCGACCGGACGCGCGGGCCGCTCCGGCACCGGGGCGGGCGCCGAGGGCCTCGGCATTCCCGGCTGGGACACGGGTCGCGGCGGCGCGCTCGGCTTCGCGATCGGGACGGGGATCGCCGGCCGCGAGGGCGCGGGTCTGACCGGCGCCGGTGCCGGAACGGGCGCGGCAACGGGCGCCGGTGCCGGAACGGGCACGGCAACGGGCGCCGGTGCCGGAACGGGCGCGGCCTCTGGCGCTGGCGCCGGCGCAGCGATCGGGAAAGCAATCGGCTTGGGGACGGGCACCGGCGCCGGGACGGATGGAGAGACGGGCGCCGGAGCGGGCGCGACGACCGGAGCGGCCGCGGGCGCGGCGACCGGCGCGGGAGCCGGCGCGGCGACAGGCGCGGGAGCCGCCACGGCGACGGGTGCGGGAGCCGGCGCGGCGACGGGTGCGGGGGCCGGCGCGGCGACGGGCGCGGGGGCCGGCGCGGCGACGGCTGTGGGAACGAGCTCCGGCGCGGGCTCCGAGATGGGCGAAGCGATCGCCGCCTCGGCGGTCGGATGTGCCGCGGTCGCCGGCGCCGGCGATCTTGGCAGGTCGCGGTTTCGTCGCACCCTGGAGAGCAGGCTCTCGAGGATCTCGATCTGGCTCTGCCCGCTCATGCGCCGCTCTCCTTCTGGGCCCCACCCGCCATGAGGCGCGAGACGATCTCACCTACCGAAGCGCCGCCCTCGTCGTGCCAGCGCCGAGCGGCCTTCACGGCGCGCGGAGCGCCCAGGAAGAACCTCGCCTCCCCCGACTGCATGCCCCGATCGACCACGGCGCAGGCGAACTGCCTGCCCGCGATCGTGGACACGATCCCAGCCAGCGCGCCCGCGATGACGTGGCGCTCGGGTCCGGCGCCTTGCCCGGGAAGGCCCCGCATCAGGACGACCAGCCCTGCGCCCCAGGTCTCGATCACCGTGCGCCCCCAACCCATGGCCGCGAAGGCCCCGCAGAGGCGATCGGCGAAGGCCTGCGGCGTGGAGTCTCGCGCCGCCGCGCCCTCTCGAGCGAGGTCGCGCGCGATCGCGTCACCCAGGCCCTCGCCCCAGGAACGGCCGGCGGCGTACATCGCGGCGGTTCCGCCCTCGCGGTCGGTGGCCGCGCGCGCCAAGGTGGTCAGGACGTCGATCGGAATCATCACGTGCCGGCGGCTGCCGCCGTCGCGGGTTCCTAGCTCCCCGCGCTCGAGATCGATCTGCACGTACCCTGCGGCGTCGAACCCTGCGGGCGGACCGGCGGTCGGCGGCATCCCCTATGTCTATCGACTCGGCGCGCCGCGTGTCAAATCCGGGATCGTCCCAGGAGGGCGGGCGCGAGGGCGAGGAGCCATACGCCGGCCACTGGCGCACCTCCTCCCGCCGAGCAACCGCCACCTCCGACGGTGAGACTTTCACCCAGCTCTCGACGGTCGTGCGCCACCTGAACCGTCGCAGACCGGTCGAGCGGCCGGTCGTCGATGCTCGCCACGAACGAGAACGCCCCCCCGAGCGCGTCCGGTCCGGGCGTCCACCTGGCCTCATACAGACCGTGGCCGAGATCGCCGACGTCCAGGAGCGTGGCCGTCCCCTCGAGCTCCACCCGGACGTCATGGCCGGGTCCAGCCGGGCGGCCCTGCGGATCCCGCGCGACCACGAGGAGCCTCGTCTCCTCGCCGGGAGCCAACACATCGCGCGTCGCGGAGATCGCCGAGCTCGACGGATCGATCGTCGAACCGAACAGCCCGAGCGCGGCGTCGACCGCCGCACGCGCATCCACGAGGCCGTGGCCGTGCGCGACCGACCATGCTCGGCCCTCGAGCGGGCGTGAGGCGGCGCGGAGCGCATCACTGACGGCGGCCACGTCGAGATCCGGGGCGACCGAGAGGAGGAGCGCCGCCACGCCCGAGACGTGAGCAGCCGCCGCGGAAGTTCCCCAGAGCACCGCGCGGCCCGCATCGACGACGGCGCCATCCGGCGACCACGCTCGGTAGAACGCCGAGAGCGGATCGGCCGGATCGGTGTCGCTGGAAAGCGCGGCGATGATCGCCTCGCCCGGCGCGACGAGGTCGGGCTTTGGCGCGCCCGCGGCGCTCGGTCCCCGGGCGGAGAACACGGAGACCGCGCCGGCCTCGAGGCTCGGGCTGTCGTGCCACTGGCCTGCGCGATCCCGGTACGACGTCCGCGTCGCGTACGATCCGACCGCGAGGATCCCCTCGGCCGTGGCGGGGAGCATGACCTGGCCACCCACGTCGAGGTGGTCGGCGAACCTGGGAGTCGTTCCGAGCGCCCCGACGATGTTCGCTTCGGCGACCCACACGTCGGCGCGGCCAGCGCCTTCGAGAGTCAGTGTCCAGGTGCCGGGCTCGGGGTCGGCGAGCTCGACTGCGATCGCGCCGGAGGTCGTACTCACGACCCCCGTGACGCGCGGTGTTCCGTCCGGTGCGCGCGCCTCCACGGTCGTGCCACGGGCGCCCTTGACCGACAGACGAACGAACGGCGGCTCCTCCAGATCGCCGTGGCCCGGCACGATCAGCGCGATGCTCGCCTCACCTTCGAGCCATGCGGATGCGTGTCCATCCTGGTAGGCGCCGTTGCCGGCGGCCGCGACGACCAGGCGACCGCGAGGCTCCTCGTCGAGCGGCTCGAGCAGGCCTCGCTCGAGGAGGGAGCTGCCGTCGTGCGCGCCATCGTCTCCCCCCAGGGAGAGGTTCACGACCGCCGGCATGCCGCGCCCGGCCGCGTAGGCGAAGACGAACCGCTCGGCGAGGACGACGTCCGCCTCCTCGAACTGCCCCTCCTTCTGCCTCGACGCCTTGACGACGATGAGGGTCGCCCCCGGGGCGAGTCCGTGCGACCCGGCCGCGATCGACGCGACGTGCGTCCCGTGGCCGACGCGGTCTCGTCCGCCGATCGCAGATGCGTCGCCCGAGTCCACGGCCGCCTGGATCTCCTCGGGACCGTACACGGCGGCGGCCGCCAGCGCCTCGATCTCCGGGAAGACGCCACGGGGCGCCTCGCCGAGGTCGATCACGAGCTCGACCCTCGATCGCCCGTCGTCGCGAACCAGGTCCGGGTGAAGGACGTCCGCCCCCGTGTCGATCACGCCGATGAGGACGCCGGCCCCGTCGAGGCCGAGATCGTCGCGGACCTCGGGAAGCCCGATGGACGGACCGGACCGATCGAGCGCGATGCCGAGCCGCCCGCGCCGGCTCACCTCGACGACTCCGGCGAGCCCACCGAGCGCGGGCAGACGCTCCGCGGGAAGCTCGACGATCTGGATGGGCCCGCCCTTCGGTCCGAGGCGCCGCGCGCCGATCGCCTCGATCCGGGCGATGACCGGTCCCTCGTCGGCCGGAGCTGCGCGAAGCTCGACCAACCTCCGCTCCGTCGGTTGACCGGCGCCCGCGAGAAGCTGCAAGGCGAGGACGGCGACCGGGCCCACGGAGCAAGAGTATCGAATCCATTGACGCTGTGCGGCGTGCGATGCTAATCCCCGGCTTCCATGGGCAAGTTCGACAAGCGGCACTCCGAGAAGATGAAGCGCCGGCAGGCTCAGGCGAAGAAGAAGGCTCGAGTGAAGAGAGCCACGGCCGCGAAGAAGGCGGTCGTTCGGGTGCGGCCGTCGAAGCCGCCGATCAGGCGCGCGGCCGCGAGGGCCGAGCCCGCGGCGCCCCCTCCGAGCGAGCCCGCGACTCCCCCCGCGCCCGCGCCGGCGGCCGCAGAGTCGGCCCCGGCTTCGCCTGCCCCCACTCCGTCTGCGCCGGACTCGCCCGCGCCCGCAGAGCCGCCCGCCCCCACCGATCAGCCGTCCGAGCCCTGAGAGTCAGATTCAGCCCTCGGCGGCGACGCGCCGGCGGCGGCGGCCACCGCGCCGGCGCGCCCTCGGCCGCGGCGAGTCTGCCGTGCCCGTGAGCTGTTGCGCTGCCCGCCACGCCTCGAGCGCGGAGTCGGCGGCGACGCCGGCGGCCCGAACGCCGACCTCGTACAGATCCAGCGCGTCCGCGAAGAAATCTCGGGAGGCGAGGCTCGTCGCGCGGCCACGCGGAGGTGTCTGGAGCTTGCGCTGGACGAGCATCGCTTGGCGCACCCGATCCCTGACCTTGCGAGGAAGCACCAGTCGCTCCACGAGCGGCTGGAGCAGTCCGTCGATCGCCGCCCCGGGATCGTCCGCGTCCTGCGCCACTTCCCTGAGGGGCTCGCCCAGCAGAACGGCGAACAGGACCGCGTCGGACAGGACCCGACCCGATCGCTGGATCTCGTCGGCGGCCTGCAGGCCTTGCCATACCGCTCGCGCTCCGGGCGCATCGTCGTCGAGGAACGCGGCGAGCTCGGGAAGGACCACCGAGAGGGCCCCCGTCTCCCACATCAGCCAGGTCGAACGATGAGCGGCGCCGCCTCGAAGCAGCCTGAAGACCTCCTCCAGGAGCCTCGGCCGCGCCGCTCTCGCCAGCTCCTCGCGATGCACGACCATCGCGTCGAGGACGTCGGGGTCGATCCCTAGATCCAGCCGGGAGGCGAACTTGATCGCCCTGAGAATCCGGACCGGATCCTCGCGGAAGCGAATGTCGGGGTCGCCGATCGTCCGGACGACCCGCCGCTCGACGTCCGTCATCCCGCCCACGTAGTCGATGATCTCGCTCCTCTCGAGGTCGTAGAAGAGCGCGTTGATCGTGAAGTCTCGCCGAGCGGCGTCCTCGTCCGGCTCGCCGAACACGTTGTCCATCCGGATCAGGATGTCGTCGTCGTCCCCGCCGAGCGCCGGCCCGCCATCTACCCCTTCGCGCTCCCGCGCCTCGTCCGGGTCCTTCCTGAAGGTGGCCACCTCGATCACCTTGCGATCGGCGAACAGGATGTGCGCCAGGCGGAACCGCCGCCCGATGATGCGGCAGTTGCGGAACAGGCTCCGGACCTCGCCGGGCCGCGCGGAGGTCGCCACGTCGAAGTCCTTCGGCCTCCGATCGAGGAGCAGGTCCCGGACGCAGCCGCCGACCAGGTACGCCTGATGATCGTGCTTCATGAGCCGACGAACCACCTTGACCGCGTCGGGATCGATCCGATCCAGCGCGATTGCGCGCCTGTGGATTGTCGGGTCGAGCCGAGGTCCCGTGGCCGGCGTAGAGTGCTCCGGTTTCAGAGGGCTCCTCTGCTCGTCAGAGGAGTTCATCATGGGGGGAGGTCTTTCGCGGTGCAGTCTAGCACGCATTGCCGCCCTCGCTCGGGACTGTGCTACGGTCGCCAAGGAATGGCCGGGCCAGCCATCCTCATCGTCGACGACGAGAAGAACATCCTGAGCTCGCTCCAGCGAGCCCTGCGGGTCGAGGGCTACGACGCCGACGTCGCGGGCGGCGGAACGGTCGCGCTCGAGAAGGTCGCGAAGAGGACGTACGACCTGGTCCTCCTGGACGTGCAGATGCCGGACCTGGGCGGGATCGAGGTGCTCAAGCGGATCCGCGCCGAGAAGAACGACGTCCCGGTCGTCGTCATGAGCGGGCACGGGACCACGGAGACCGCCGTGCAGGCGGTGAAGCTCGGGGCGCACGACTTCATCGACAAGCCGCTCTCCACCGAGAAGCTGCTCGTCACGATCGAGAATGCGCTGTCGTTCGAGCGGCTCGCCCGCGAGAACCGCGAGCTCCGCGCGCGGTCCGGCGCGTCGGGGGCGCTCCTCGGATCCAGCGCCTCGATGAACGGCCTGCGCCGGCAGATCCAGCTCGCCGCCAGCGCCAGCGCGCCCGTCCTGATCCACGGCGAGAGCGGCACGGGCAAGGAGCTCGTGGCCCGAGCGATCCACGAGGGCTCGAAGCGGAGGGCCGGACCGCTCGAGAAGCTCAACTGCGCGGCGGTTCCCTCCGAGCTGATCGAGAGCGAGCTCTTCGGCCACGAGCAAGGGGCGTTCACCGGGGCGACGAAGCAGCGCCGCGGCAAGTTCGAGCGTGCCCACGGCGGATCGCTGTTCCTCGACGAGGTCGGCGACATGCCGGCGGCGATGCAGGCGAAGCTCCTCAGGGTCCTGCAGGAGGGCGAGATCGAGCGCGTGGGCGGCAACGAGACCCTGAAGGTGGACGTTCGCGTGGTCGCCGCGACGAACAAGGTGCTGACCGACGAGGTCGCGGCCAGCCGGTTTCGCCAGGATCTCTATTACCGTCTCAACGTGGTCCCGATCGACGTTCCGCCGCTGCGCGACCGCAGGGAGGACATCCCCGAGCTCGTCGACCACTTCCTCGAGATGGCCTGTGCCGCGAACGATCGGCGGGGCAAGCGAATATCGCCGGAAGCGGTGGACCTCCTGCGCTCCTCCGACTTCCCCGGGAACGTCCGGGAGCTCAGGAACCTGGTCGAGCGCCTGGTCATCCTCACGGCCCAGGACCAGATCGGGACGGCCGAGGTGCGGGCGCTCCTGCCGCTCGCCAAGGGCGGCGGCCGCGGTTCCGGATCGTTCTACTCACCGGCGACGCCGCTCAGGGACATGGTCGCGGAGGCCGAGAAGGACCTCGTCCTGCGGGCCCTCGAGCATCACGGCGGACACATCACCCGGACCGCGCAGGACCTGCAGATCGAGCGCAGCCATCTGTACAAGAAGATGCGCGCGCTCGGGATCCGTCCTCGCCCGGGTGAGGACACCACACCCCCCGACGACGAGGTCGGCGAGGGGTAGAGCGGATCGCGGGGCTAGCCGGGCGCCGGAAGCGCCGCCGCAGCGTCCCCGGATCGCTCGGGGCGCGGCGGCTCCTGCTCTGCCCACCAGGCGTGGGCGCGCTCGCGGGTCCACCGGCCCCACGAGGGGCTTCGGCGGAGCGCCTCGCGAGTCGATCGCGCATCGGCGAACCGGTCGTCAGGTCGCTTCGACAACAGACGCGCGACGACGTCCTCCAGCTCCACGGATGCGCCGGGCGCCAACGAGCGCAGCTTCGGGGGCGGTTCGGAGACGTGCTGGACCAGGACGCCCAGCGGGGTCGTGCCGTCGAACGGCGGCCGGCCGGACGCGAGATGGAAGATCACGCCGCCGAGGGCGTACAGGTCGGTCCTGTGGTCGAGCGTCGCCTGACCCTGGGCCTGCTCGGGGGACATGTACCAGGGCGTCCCCGCGGTGTCGCCGGCCTGGGTGAGCTGCTTTCCTTCCTCTTGCCAGAGGACCTTCGCCAGACCGAAATCGAGCACCTTGACGAAGTCGGGCTCACCGCCGAGATCGGCCAGGAAGAGGTTCCCGGGCTTCAGGTCCCTGTGGACGATCCCCTGAGCGTGCGCGTTCTCGAGCGCCCGGAGCGTCTGGTCCATCCAGTGGAGCAGGCGGTCCTCGGGAACGACCCCATGAGTGGTGAGGAACCCCGCGAGGTCCATTCCGCGCAGGTGCTCCATCGCGAAGTAGAGCGAGCCGTCCTGCATCTGCCCGAAGTCGAACACGCGCACGACGTTCGGGTGCTCGAGCCGGGCGACGCCGAGCGCCTCTCGTTCGAAGCGGGCGGTGACTGCGCGCGCGTCGGCGCCGGGCGGCACCCGACAGACCTTGATCGCACACTCGGTCTTCAGCGTGCCGTGGCGGGCCAGGAACACGTCGCCCATCCCGCCGCCGCCCAGCCGGCGCTCGATGCGGTATCGCGCCGCTTCCGCTGCCTCGAACGTGCGGCGCCTGAGCCCGTAGAGGACCTGCGAGCCGATGGTGCCGAAGCCCAGGCTGACGACCGCCAGAGCGACGACGGTTCCGTAGACCAGCTCGGCCTCGCCGTGCGGCGGTGACGACGCGGGCCCCACCGCCCATCGGTGGATCGCCGCGCCGATGGGATAGAACGCCCAGACGATCGCGCCCGTGACGAGCGATTGCCGCCATGTCATGGGCAAGACGACGGTCTCGACGAAGATCACCATGACGAGCGAGGCGGCCGCCGTCAGGTGGCCCACCGAGCCCCCCATGGAGAGCGAGTAGAACATCAGGTAGTAGGCCATCGTGGCCTCGACCGTCACCGACACCACGCCGGCGATCTCGGCCGTGCGCCCGACCGCCTTCGCGCGGTGGATCGCGTAGCGGCCGATCGCCATGGCCGCGACCGTCACGGCGCAGGCCACCGTGGAGTGGATCCGCACCGCGAGCGGAAGATTGACTCCCGGACCGAACGTCCAGTCGATGAGCTGCCCGACCGTGAAGAAGATCGCCCCCGCGAGGTGGAAGGGCGCGGTTCGTTCGGCCAGCTCCTCGAGCTGGTCGCGACGGAACGCTCCGAGCGCCAAGGAGTCGCAGGCCCTGAGCGGGCACAGACCTGCCGTGGCCACGCCGGCGGGGCTCGGTTCGCTCACCGGCAGGCTCCGATCCGGGCCGCCCTCAGGTCAGCCGCCGTCGGGCCGCCGCCAGGAGCGAGCCGACCAGGAGCCATGTCGGCCAACCGGCCGCCGATGGCGGAGCCACCGAGCAGCCACCCCGGCCTCCGCGATCGCCGTCGCCGTCGGCATCGGCGTCCGCGTCGGCATCGGCGTCCGCGTCCGCGTCCGCGTCGGCATCGCCGCCAGAGCCACCGTACCTCCACAGGGAGAGCTCCTTCTCGCTGTCCTCGATCCCGTCGTTCGTCCAGCGGCGAACGTAGAACGTGGCGTGCCCTCCGGCCTCGGCGTCGACGTTGAACGGCCGCGGCTGCTGCCACTGGGTGACGAGCTCTCCCTCGGGGAGGGGACCCGAGTCCATCCACTCGGGGGAGCAGAAGCACGGATCGTAGTCCGTCTCGATGAAGTAGCTCAGCGGATCGTCGTCCGCGTCGTCGACGTTGCCGAGGATGATCGTCGGCTGGGCCGTGCGGACGTTCTCCGTCCCGTCCGGGTACTGGAGGGGAGGAGTCGGCGGCGGGGTGTTCCGGACGACCGTCAGGACCACGTCCTGGCGACCGATTCCGTTGTCGTCGTCCCTCGCGGAGAGGCGGAAGGCGAACTGGCCGGCAGGCTCGCCGAGGAGCAGGTGCCCCTCGTTCGGGGTCCAGGTGATCGTCACGGTGCCCGGGATCGTGGCGTCCACCAGCATGCCGCTCGGCAGGTCCTCGGCGTCGGTGTCCATCTCGACCTCGAACGTGTCCGCGCCGGCGTCCACGACAGTCGGCGTGTAGGACCACTGGCGGTCGATCACCGCCTCCGTCACGGGCGTGCTCGTGAAGGTCGGCGGAGCATTCTGGACGCTTACAGGGATGTCGACGGCGATCTGATCGACGTCGTCCGCGACGACGACGCTCACGACGAAGTCGGGGTTGGGCCCGTCGACGCCCTCGGCCGAGAAGGTCACTGCCGGATCGAAGGCGTCGTTGTAGATGCCGTCCGCGTCGAGGTCCCAGGCGAAGTTCGCCTCGCCGTCGACATCCGCCACGGTGGGCGAGATCAGGACGTCGGCCCCTTCGTCCACTCGCCATGGCCCCCCCGGGTCGACCGTCAGGGCCATCGCGGCGGGACAGACAGTCATGAAGGCCAACCAAGCCAAGAACGTGTTCGCGTGCCTCATCGTGATCCTCCAGCTATGTCAGCAACCAGAGCATGACCCCCAGCGCGCCCAGCACGGCCACGCCGCCGACCGCCAGCGCGGCGATCACCAGCGGGCTCGGCCCAGGTCGCGGCCCGAAATCCAGCGAGATCCGGTCGTCCATCAGGACCGGATCCGCCCTGGGACCGGACGGCCTGGCCGGTGAATCCACGGGCACCGGCGCCGTCTGCTCGCCCCGAGGTGGAGCGGGAGCAGGGCGGGCCGATCCCATCTTCTCCTCGAGAGCCGAGACCGCCGTTTTCCCCCACTCGGCGGGGGTCCCGGCGACGCCCAGGGACCGGCCGAAGGAGTCGGCCAGCGCACCGACGGTCGGGAAGCGCAGGCCGGGCTGCTTCGCGAGCGCCTCCTCCAGCACGTCGTCCACCTCGGCGGGCAGACCCTCCGCCTGAACCGTCGGCGGCAGCGGCTCCTCGTTGAGGAGCTTGAAGAGGATCGTCGCCACGTTGTGCCCCGCGAAGGCGATCTTACCCGTGATCATCTCGTACAGGATGGCTCCGACCGCGAACACGTCGGCCCTGCGGTCGAGGGTGGGAAGCGCCAGCGCCTGCTCCGGGGCCATGTAGTACGGCGATCCGAGCGTCGTCCCGAACGCGGTCAGCTTCGGGCCCTTCTCCTCCTGCAGCTTGACCGAGCCGAAATCGAGGATCTTGACCTCGTCGCCCTCCTCGCTCCGGCAGATGAAGATGTTCTCGGGCTTCAGGTCGCGGTGGATGAGGCCCCTGTCGTGCGCATGGTCCAGCGCGGCCGACACCTGGGAGAGGAGGCGGAGCGTCCGGGCGAGCGGCAGCCGCTTCTCCCGCGCCAGGAGGGCCGACAGCTCCTCCCCTTCCAGGAATTCCATCACGAGGTAGTGGGCGTTCGGCGGCTCCTCGAAGTACCCGATGACCCGGAGCACGTGGGGGTCGTCGAGCGTGAGCGCGGTCTCGGCTTCTCGCTTGAGCCTCTCGCACGAAGTGGCGTCCCGGGCCACCTCCTTGTGGAGCACCTTGACGGCCAGCCGGGACCGGTCGGTGGTGTCACGAGCCTCGTAGACGCGCCCGTTCGCACCGTCCGCGATCCGCCGCACCAGGAGATACCTGCCGCCGAGCGCCGTTCCAAGCCGCGGATCGGGATCGGCGGCGTCCTGCTTCGCGATCAGGATGTCGGCGTCATGCGGGCAGAACGACGCGTCGCCGTCGAGCTCGGTCTTGCAAGTGGGGCAGAGCTTCATCCGGGAACGCCGCCCAGATTATGCCGACTTGCCGGCAGATTAGGAACGGAGTGGCGCGCGTGTTCCGGGGCGCGCCTCGAGCCCTCGGTCTCGAAAGAGCGAACGGACGCGGATTCACTCCGCGAACCGACAGGCGCAAGTGAGCGCGCGTTCATCGCTGCCACGCAGGGGGGGTCCGCGGGGGGGGCGAAGCCCCACCTGCGTTCAACGACGCGTCGCCGTCGAGCTCGGTCTTGCAGGTCGGGCAGAGCTTCATCCGGGGACGCCGCCGCCCTGATTATGCCGATTTGATGGTGGGTTAGGAACTACCTCGAGTCGACGTCGAGCCGGCGCGGGGCCGGAGCCGCAGGACCGCGACCAGGACGAAGAACAGCAAGGTGGCGACCGAGCCGCTCAGGTC